>NZ_QNUB01000049.1:0-7955 GCF_008042345.1 Bacillus sp. AR8-1 | reverse complement strand
AAGGGTTTCCCAACACTCTGTAAATTAAAAAACCGCCAATTGGCGGTTTTTTAATTTTGTAGTAACCTAGCTCCGGTAGCAAGCCCTCCGCTTTATATGAAATCCAGCTCCGGCTCCTAGCCCTTCGCTTTATATGTTACCTACGTTTTCTACTTAACCCCATTGCATTTTCTACTTTGCGTAGTTGTTTGAATGCAACACGGTTTGCTTTTTCGGCACCTTTGTCTAGAATTTCGTCTAGTTCTGGTGAGCTGATTAGTTCGTTGTATTTGTCTTGGATTGGACGAATTGCATCTACGACTACTTGCGCTAGGTCGCCTTTGAAGTCACCGTATCCTTTTCCTTCGTACATTGCTTCAATTTCTTCAACTGTTTTTCCAGAGAATGAAGAGTAGATTGTTAATAAGTTAGAGATACCAGGTTTGTTTTCTTTATCAAATTTCACAATACCTTCAGAGTCAGTAACAGCACTCTTAATTTTCTTTTCAATTGTTTTTGGCTCATCAAGCATACTGATCATTGATTTTGGATTCGGATCAGATTTGCTCATTTTTTTCGTAGGTTCTGTTAAGGACATAACGCGAGCTCCTACTTTTGGAATACGAATTTCAGGCATTGTGAAGATTTCACGGTAACGTTTGTTGAAACGCTCTGCTAGGTCACGTGTTAATTCGATATGTTGCTTTTGATCATCACCAACCGGCACGATTTCAGTATTGTATAGTAAAATATCAGCAGCCATTAGTGGTGGATACGTAAGTAATCCAGCTGGAACTGAATCTCTACCAGAAGCTTTATCTTTATATTGCGTCATACGCTCTAATTCTCCAACGTAAGCAACAGATTGCATGATCCAACCTAGTTGAGCGTGTGCTGGTACTTCTGATTGTACAAATAAAGTAGCTTTTTCAGGGTCAATGCCACATGCCACATAAAGTGCAGCAAGACTGCGGATGTTTTTACGAAGTTGTACGGGATCTTGAGGTACTGTAATCGCATGTTGGTTTACAATACAGAAATAACAGTCGTGTTCATTTTGAAGCTCTGTAAACTGCTTCATGGCTCCTAAATAGTTTCCAAGTGTAATCGTTCCACTTGGCTGAATACCAGAAAAGATAACTGACATAAGTAATTCCTCCTAAAATTGAATGCGTGATGGGGGAAGAGAAGGCAAACAAAAAAGCCCATTCATCCCAAAAACTATAGGGACGAATGGACCGCGGTACCACCCTAATTATTTCACCACTGTGAAATCTCTCTAATCCATAATAACGTTTGGATATAACGCCAAAGCCTACTACTTTCGGTTCGGTTTGGTGCTCAAAAGCCCATTCCATACTGTACAATTACTTGTTCACACCGACCACAAGCTCTCTGAAATTGCCTCAATATGTACTCTTCTTTATCATCGCATACATATAAATTTATTTATTGTTACTTGAGCTCTTTTAATATGAAAGAACTAAAGTTTTATAACAAAATGTTTTGCTGATTATTATATCATATGGGATAGTGTTTGCAAACTACATCAAAATAGTAAAGCTAATAAGGGTCGAGAACAACCCAAGAACGATACCTGTAATACAAATTGGATATGTCCATTTGAATGAATATGTTTTATAAATACGTTCTTTCTTATCTGTAGGTTCCTCGACTTCTTCAATTAAAGAGTCAATCTTTTTGTTCGTACCAAATACTCTTTGGAATGCGTAAATGGTTACATTGAAAAAACCATTTTGAAATATGTATAAAAAACCGCCGATAAGAATAAAAAACAGTGCAATATAAAACAAGATGTTGACAAAATTCAACAAAAATTGCGATGAAATGAGGAATGCGCCAATACTAGAAGCGATTATCGCTATGAAAATTAGTATACAAGTATGAAAAAAAACTTTATTCAAAATGTTCCCCTCCGTCAAAATATTACTAGAATTATTATACTATAAAAGCTATAATATGTACTAGAATTAATTTTTTGAAAATTATACGCAATTAAAGGTCTGATTTCAAGATGATGGTATCAATGTTAACGTATCCCTTTACAAAAAAAATAAAAATATAAACATTTTATTAAAAATTTTAACAAAAAAACAAAAAACTATATTCACAATTGTTATATTATATGTATAATGAAAATTGTAGAAACTTGGAGATTATTCTTTCAATTCTACTTTTTAACAAGTGAGGGTACAGGAAGTGCAATTAGGGGAGGCAACACAACATGAAGAAAAAGATACCGTTATTAGTTGCATCGACGTTGACAGTCAGTATGTTAGGGGCTTGTAGTTACCAAAAAGAGGATAATAAAGCAGGCGCAAAAGAAAAATCCTCAAACAAACAAGTGTTAAATCTAACCGAAACAGCTGAAATTCCAACTATGGATACGACGTTATCAACAGATGCAACATCTTCTAACATCATGAATAATACAATGGAGGGATTATATCGTCTGGGGAAAGATGATAAACTTGTTCCAGGTGTCGCGAAATCTTATGAGAAATCAGAGGATGGCAAAAAGTATGTATTTAAATTACGTGAAGATGCGAAATGGTCTAATGGTGACCCTGTAACAGCGAAAGACTTCGTTTATTCTTGGCGAAGAGCTGTAGATTCAAACACGGGTGCCAAGTTTGCTTACATACTATTTGATGTTAAAAATGCGGAGAAAGTTAACAAAAAAGAATTACCAGTTGAAGAACTTGGTGTAAAGGCAATTGATGATCATACACTTGAAGTGGAATTAGATAATCCTGTTCCTTATTTTGTAAGTTTAACAGTCTATCCAACATTGTATCCTTTGAATGAGAAGTTTGTAACAGAACAAGGAGCAAAATTTGGATTAGAATCCAATACGACACTTTATAATGGTCCATTCGTATTAAATGAATGGAAGCATGAACAAAGCTTCAAACTTAAGAAAAACCCAACGTATTGGGAAAATAAAGAAGTAAAACTTGAGGAAATAAACTTCAATATTGTTAAGGATCGTTCAACTGCTATAAATTTATATGAAACGAAAGCAATTGATCGTGTAGTGTTAACATCAGAGTTTGTAGATAAATACAAATCAGATGCTGATTTCAAAACGATTAAGAGGCCATCTACACAATTTATTCGCTTAAATGAAAAGAATAAATTTTTAGCAAATAAAAATATCCGAAAAGCAATTGCAATGTCCTTTGAACGTGAAAATATCGGAAAAGTTATCTTAAACGATGGTTCAGAGGGGATATATGGTTTTGTTCCGAAAGGCTTAGCAAAAGGTCCGAATGGAAAAGACTTCCGTGAAGAGAACGGAAAGCTTATAAAAGAGGATATTAAAGAAGCTCAAAAGTACTGGGAAGCTGGTAAAAAAGAACTTGGTGTAGACAAAGTAGAGTTAGAGCTATTAAACTTTGATACTGATGATGCTAAAAAAATCGGAGAGTATTTAAAAGGCCAATTTGAAAAGAACTTACCAGGTCTAACAGTTCCGACAAAAATGCAGCCATTTGCACAAAAATTAAAACTTGAAGCAAGTGGAGATTATGCGATGTCGTATGCCGGATGGAGTCCAGATTATATGGATCCAATGTCATTCCTTGAAATGTATACAACAGGTAATGCGCAAAACAAAGTAAATTACGCAAATTCAGCGTATGATGATTTAATTAAAAAAGCAAAAACAGAAGTTGATGTACAAGCTCGCTGGGATGCACTATTAAAAGCGGAAAAACAACTGCTTGAAGATGCTGCGATTGCTCCAGTATATCAACCTGGAAAAGCATATTTACAACGTGGCTCAATTACTGGCCTATTAGAACATAAATATGGCGGAGAATTTAGCTATAAGTGGGTTGAACTCAAAAATTAAAAATGGTTTCCATCATGAATAAGGGTATATGCCTATGATGGGCATATGCTCTTATTTTAAAAAAATAAAAGTAAGAATATTTTAAACTATCTTATTGCTTTTGAGAAAAACGGGGAGGTGCTTGACTATGGGACGTTATGTATTAAAACGTTTCGTGTACATGGCTTTGACATTATTTTTAATTACTACGCTGACTTTCTTTTTGATGAAATTACTTCCGGGTTCTCCGCTTAAAAACCAGGAGAAGCTATCACCGGCACAAAAAGAAATCATTCTTGAAAAATATGGTTTAAATGATCCAGTACCAGTTCAATATGCGCGTTACTTAGGTAACTTAGCAAAAGGTGATTTAGGGGTATCATTCCAATATGATAACCGTCCAGTAACAGATATGATTGTGGATCGCATTGGACCATCAGCACAACTTGGTTTACAAGCGATTATATTAGGAACATTTATTGGTTTAATTTTAGGAATCGTTGCGGCACTTCGTAACAATACGTGGGTCGATTATGGAGCGACAATTATTTCCGTACTCGGGATGTCGGTACCATCATTCGTATTCGCCGCTTTACTACAATATTTCGTAGGGGTAAAACTTGGTTGGTTCCCAGTAGCGTTCTGGAAAGGACCAGAGTTTACAGTAATGCCTACAATTGCTTTATCGATGGCAGTTATCGCAACAATCGCACGTTTCTCTCGTGCAGAATTAATTGAAGTTATGCAAGCCGATTACATTTTAACAGCAAAAGCAAAAGGAATTAGCCAAGGCGTTATCATTGTCAAACACGCACTTCGTAACGCATTAATTCCAGTAGTAACAATTTTAGGACCAATGGTTGCGGCATTAATTACAGGAACGCTTGTTATCGAGCAAATTTATGCTGTACCAGGGCTTGGGGAACAATTCGTTAAATCTATTACAGTGAATGACTATACAGTTATTATGGGAACTACGATTTTCTATAGTGCTATCTTCATTTTAGTTATTTTCATTGTCGATATTTTATACGGAATTATTGATCCTCGTATTCGTTTAGCGGGAGGGAAAAAATGATGAAAGATGTACAAAAATTATCTCCAGATTTATTTCAACAAGCCAATCAAAATAATGTTGATAATGAAGTCATTGCCCGTCCAAGCTTAACGTTTTGGCAAGATGTAAGAAGACGTTTATTCCAACATAAAGGTGCGATGATTGGTTTCGTATTATTAAGCCTTATTATATTACTAGCGATTTTTGGACCGATGGTAAGTAAACACTCGTATAAAGAGCAAGATTTAGGTCGTGCGAAAATGCCACCCAAAATTCCAGTTATTGAAAATGTTCATTGGTTACCATTTGACGGTACAGATCAATATGGTGTTGACCAATATGAAAAACGTGATATTAAAGAGTACTTCTGGTTTGGTACAGATGATCTTGGTCGTGATTTATGGACAAGAACATGGGAAGGTACACGCGTATCATTATATATCGCTCTTTTAGCAGCAGCAATTGACTTAGTAATTGGGGTTGCATACGGAGGTATTTCGGCGTTTTATGGCGGCAGAGTAGATAATATTATGCAACGTATTATGGAGATTATTAACGGTATTCCATACTTAATCATCGTTATCTTAATGGTAATCATTATGGGATCTGGTATATGGTCAATTACACTCGCAATGGCAATTACAGGTTGGATAGGGATGTCGCGTATCGTTCGTGGACAAATCCTGAAATTAAAAAACCAAGAATATGTATTAGCATCTCGTACATTAGGTGCAACAAATACACAATTAATTGTGAAACATTTAATTCCAAACGTAATGGGACCTATTATCGTAATGACAATGTTTACAATTCCATCAGCGGTGTTTGGTGAAGCGTTCTTAAGTTTCATCGGTTTAGGAATTCAGCCACCATTTGCGTCACTAGGTTCTCTTGTAAATGATGGTTATAAATCTATTCAAACGTATCCGCATATGATGTTCATCCCTGCGGTTGTCATCAGTATATTAATTTTAGCGTTTAACTTAATGGCAGACGGATTACGCGACGCGTTAGATCCAAAAATGCGTAAGTAAAAGAGGGGAGAGGCAAAGATGAAAACATTGTTAGAGGTAAAAGATTTACAAGTCTCCTTTGATACACATGCAGGTGAAGTGCAAGCTGTACGCGGCGTTACTTTTGATTTGAAAAAAGGAGAGACATTGGCGATTGTAGGAGAATCTGGTTCAGGGAAATCAGTTACTTCTAAAGCGTTAATGGGATTAATTCCGAATCCTCCTGGACGCATTAAAAATGGTGAGATCGTATTTGAAGGTCGTGACTTAACGAAATTAACAGAAAAAGAAATGCAGCAAGTACGTGGTAAAGATATCGCGATGATTTTCCAAGATCCAATGACATCATTAAACCCAACGATGACAATTGGAAATCAAATTATGGAAGGCCTTATTAAACACCAAGGGATGAGTAAAGCAGACGCACGTAAAGTTGCTTTAGAATTAATCGACCTTGTAGGTATTCCAAATCCAGAAGCTCGTTTAAAACAATATCCTCACCAGTTCTCAGGTGGTATGAGACAGCGTGTAGTTATTGCGATGGCGTTAGCTTGTAACCCGAAATTATTAATTGCCGATGAGCCGACAACAGCGCTAGACGTTACGATTCAGGCACAAATTTTAGAACTTATGAAAGACATTCAGCAAAAAACAGAAGCGGCAATTATTTTCATTACGCATGACTTAGGTGTAGTAGCAAACGTTGCTGACCGAGTGGCAGTTATGTACGCTGGTAAAGTTGTTGAAATTGGAACTGTAGATGAAATTTTCTATAATCCGAAACATCCATATACTTGGGGCTTAATCGCATCTATGCCAAGTTTAGATGGCTCAGAGGAAGAGTTATACGCAATTCCTGGAACGCCTCCGGATTTATTGAAGCCGCCAAAGGGTGATGCTTTTGCACCACGTAACCCACAGGCATTAAAAATTGATTTTGAAATGGACCCACCTTTATTTAAAGTAAGTGATACACACTATGCGGCAACTTGGTTACTTCACGAGCAAGCTCCAGAAGTAAAACCACCGGCAGTCGTTGAAAAACGCATTCTTCAAATGAAAGCAGGTGAACAACATGACTAAACAACGTGAGAAATTAATTGAAGTAAAAAATGTAAAGCAGCACTTCGACGTGAGTGGTGGTGTTGTCAAAGCGGTTAATGATATTTCATTTGATATTTACCGCGGAGAAACATTTGGTCTTGTAGGAGAATCAGGTTGTGGTAAATCAACAACTGGAAGAACGATTATTCGTTTATATGATGCAACTGCTGGTGAAGTATTGTTCGATGGTGAAAACGTACATGGTAAGAAATCACGCGCAGAATTGAAGAAATTCAACCGTAAAATGCAAATGATTTTCCAAGATCCATACGCATCATTAAATCCTCGTATGACAGTAGGGGATATTATCGCAGAAGGTATTGATATTCACGGATTAGCGAAAAGTAAAAAAGAGCGCATGGAACGTGTTCATGAACTATTAAACACAGTTGGTTTAAATAAAGAGCACGCGAACCGTTTCCCGCACGAATTCTCAGGTGGACAACGTCAGCGTATCGGTATCGCTCGAGCGCTTGCTGTAGAACCAGAATTTATCATTGCCGATGAGCCGATCTCAGCACTTGACGTATCGATTCAAGCGCAAGTTGTAAACTTACTGAAAAAGTTACAAAAAGAAAAAGGGTTAACATACTTATTCATTGCCCATGATTTATCAATGGTAAAATACATTAGTGACCGCATCGGCGTAATGTACCGTGGTCAAATCGTAGAACTAACAACAAGTGAAGAGTTATATGCGAATCCAGTTCATCCATATACGAAATCACTATTATCAGCAATTCCGCTACCAGATCCAGATTATGAGCGCAATCGTAAACGTATCGTATACGATCCATCGCAGCATGATTACGGTAGCGAAGTGCCAACAATGCGTGAAATTCGCCCAGGACATTTCGTACTATGTTCTGAAGCAGAGTATAAGAAATATAAAGAGATTTATCAATAATAAAAAAAGCCATTCTTCCATTATGAAGTGACCCCCGAA
>NZ_QNUB01000048.1:0-4818 GCF_008042345.1 Bacillus sp. AR8-1 | reverse complement strand
TTGCTACATATTATATGGTTAAGTCCTCGATCTATTAGTATTCGTCAGCTCCACATGTCACCATGCTTCCACCTCGAACCTATCAACCTGATCATCTTTCAGGGATCTTACTAGCTTACGCTATGGGAAATCTCATCTTGAGGGGGGCTTCATGCTTAGATGCTTTCAGCACTTATCCCTTCCGCACATAGCTACCCAGCTATGCCCTTGGCAGAACAACTGGTACACCAGCGGTGCGTCCATCCCGGTCCTCTCGTACTAAGGACAGCTCCTCTCAAATTTCCTACGCCCACGACGGATAGGGACCGAACTGTCTCACGACGTTCTGAACCCAGCTCGCGTACCGCTTTAATGGGCGAACAGCCCAACCCTTGGGACCGACTACAGCCCCAGGATGCGATGAGCCGACATCGAGGTGCCAAACCTCCCCGTCGATGTGGACTCTTGGGGGAGATAAGCCTGTTATCCCCGGGGTAGCTTTTATCCGTTGAGCGATGGCCCTTCCATGCGGAACCACCGGATCACTAAGCCCGACTTTCGTCCCTGCTCGACTTGTAGGTCTCGCAGTCAAGCTCCCTTATGCCTTTGCACTCTACGAATGATTTCCAACCATTCTGAGGGAACCTTTGGGCGCCTCCGTTACACTTTAGGAGGCGACCGCCCCAGTCAAACTGCCCACCTGACACTGTCTCCCGGGTCGATAAGACCCGTAGGTTAGAATTTCAATACAGTCAGGGCGGTATCCCACCAGCGCCTCCACCGAAGCTAGCGCTCCGGTTTCAATGGCTCCCGCCTATCCTGTACAAACTGTACCAAAATTCAATATCAGGCTACAGTAAAGCTCCACGGGGTCTTTCCGTCCTGTCGCGGGTAACCTGCATCTTCACAGGTACTATAATTTCACCGAGTCTCTGGTTGAGACAGTGCCCAAATCGTTACACCTTTCGTGCGGGTCGGAACTTACCCGACAAGGAATTTCGCTACCTTAGGACCGTTATAGTTACGGCCGCCGTTTACTGGGGCTTCAGTTCAGAGCTTCGCTTACGCTAACCCCTCTCCTTAACCTTCCAGCACCGGGCAGGTGTCACCCCCTATACTTCGCCTTACGGCTTCGCAGAGAGCTGTGTTTTTGCTAAACAGTCGCTTGGGCCTATTCACTGCGGCTTTCCGTTAAGAAAGCACCCCTTCTCCCGAAGTTACGGGGTCATTTTGCCGAGTTCCTTAACCAGAGTTCTCTCGCACACCTTAGGATTCTCTCCTCGCCTACCTGTGTCGGTTTGCGGTACAGGCACCTTTTATCTCGCTAGAAGCTTTTCTTGGCAGCGGGGAATCAAAGACTTCGCTCCATAAGGAGCTTCCCCATCACAGCTCAGCCTTCACGATAAGCGGATTTGCCTACTTATCAGCCTAACTGCTTGGACGTGCACAACCAATCGCACGCTTCTTCTATCCTTCTGCGTCCCTCCATTGCTCAAACGATAAAGAGGTGGTACAGGAATATCAACCTGTTGTCCATCGCCTACGCCTGTCGGCCTCGGCTTAGGTCCTGACTAACCCTGAGCGGACGAGCCTTCCTCAGGAAACCTTAGGCATTCGGTGGACGGGATTCTCACCCGTCTTTCGCTACTCATACCGGCATTCTCACTTCTAAGCGCTCCACCAGTCCTTCCGGTCTGACTTCACTGCACTTAGAACGCTCCCCTACCACTGATACCATTGGTATCAATTCGCAGCTTCGGTGGTGTATTTAGCCCCGGTACATTTTCGGCGCAGAGTCACTCGACTAGTGAGCTATTACGCACTCTTTAAATGGTGGCTGCTTCTAAGCCAACATCCTAGTTGTCTAAGCAACTCCACATCCTTTTCCACTTAATACACACTTTGGGACCTTAGCTGGCGATCTGGGCTGTTTCCCTCTTGACTACGGATCTTATCACTCGCAGTCTGACTCCTAAGGATAAGTCATTGGCATTCGGAGTTTGACTGAATTCGGTAATCCGATGAGGACCCCTAGTTCAATCAGTGCTCTACCTCCAAGACTCTTACACTTAAGGCTAGCCCTAAAGCTATTTCGGGGAGAACCAGCTATCTCCAGGTTCGATTGGAATTTCTCCGCTACCCACACCTCATCCCCGCACTTTTCAACGTGCGTGGGTTCGGGCCTCCATTCAGTGTTACCTGAACTTCACCCTGGACATGGGTAGATCACCTGGTTTCGGGTCTACGACCACGTACTAAACGCCCTATTCAGACTCGCTTTCGCTGCGGCTCCGCCTCTTCAGCTTAACCTTGCACGGGATCGTAACTCGCCGGTTCATTCTACAAAAGGCACGCCATCACCCATTAACGGGCTCTGACTATTTGTAGGCACACGGTTTCAGGATCTCTTTCACTCCCCTTCCGGGGTGCTTTTCACCTTTCCCTCACGGTACTGGTTCACTATCGATCACTAGGGAGTATTTAGCCTTGGGAGATGGTCCTCCCAGATTCCGACGGAATTTCACGTGTTCCGCCGTACTCAGGATACATTCAAGAGAGAACGAAGTTTCGACTACGGGGTTGTTACCCTCTACGACGGACCTTTCCAGGTCGCTTCGTCTACCTCGTTCCTTTGTAACTCCGTATAGAATGTCCTACAACCCCAAGAGGCAAGCCTCTTGGTTTGGGCTATGTTCCGTTTCGCTCGCCGCTACTCAGGAAATCGCATTTGCTTTCTCTTCCTCCAGGTACTTAGATGTTTCAGTTCCCTGGGTCTGTCTTCCATACCCTATGTATTCAGGTAAGGATACCATACCATTACGTATAGTGGGTTTCCCCATTCGGAAATCTTCGGATCAAAGCTTACTTACAGCTCCCCGAAGCATATCGGCGTTAGTCCCGTCCTTCATCGACTCCTAGTGTCAAGGCATCCACCGTGCGCCCTTTCTAACTTAACCAAACTAAAAATTAAAAAATATGAGCTACACTGTTATCTAGTTTTCAAAGAACATACATTTATATATGAGAGATAGTTCTCTCAAAACTGAACAAAACGAAACACGGAAACTTATATTGATGAACAGCGTTCATCAATTCTCCATAGAAAAGAATGAGCTACACTGTTATCTAGTTTTCAAAGAACATACATTTATATATGAGAGATAGTTCTCTCAAAAAAACGAAACACGGAAACTTATATTGATGAACAGCGTTCATCAATTCTCCATAGAAAGGAGGTGATCCAGCCGCACCTTCCGATACGGCTACCTTGTTACGACTTCACCCCAATCATCTGTCCCACCTTAGGCGGCTGGCTCCAAAAAGGTTACCCCACCGACTTCGGGTGTTACAAACTCTCGTGGTGTGACGGGCGGTGTGTACAAGGCCCGGGAACGTATTCACCGCGGCATGCTGATCCGCGATTACTAGCGATTCCAGCTTCATGTAGGCGAGTTGCAGCCTACAATCCGAACTGAGAACGGTTTTATGAGATTAGCTCCACCTCGCGGTCTTGCAGCTCTTTGTACCGTCCATTGTAGCACGTGTGTAGCCCAGGTCATAAGGGGCATGATGATTTGACGTCATCCCCACCTTCCTCCGGTTTGTCACCGGCAGTCACCTTAGAGTGCCCAACTTAATGATGGCAACTAAGATCAAGGGTTGCGCTCGTTGCGGGACTTAACCCAACATCTCACGACACGAGCTGACGACAACCATGCACCACCTGTCACTCTGCTCCCGAAGGAGAAGCCCTATCTCTAGGGTTTTCAGAGGATGTCAAGACCTGGTAAGGTTCTTCGCGTTGCTTCGAATTAAACCACATGCTCCACCGCTTGTGCGGGCCCCCGTCAATTCCTTTGAGTTTCAGCCTTGCGGCCGTACTCCCCAGGCGGAGTGCTTAATGCGTTAACTTCAGCACTAAAGGGCGGAAACCCTCTAACACTTAGCACTCATCGTTTACGGCGTGGACTACCAGGGTATCTAATCCTGTTTGCTCCCCACGCTTTCGCGCCTCAGTGTCAGTTACAGACCAGAAAGTCGCCTTCGCCACTGGTGTTCCTCCATATCTCTACGCATTTCACCGCTACACATGGAATTCCACTTTCCTCTTCTGCACTCAAGTCTCCCAGTTTCCAATGACCCTCCACGGTTGAGCCGTGGGCTTTCACATCAGACTTAAGAAACCACCTGCGCGCGCTTTACGCCCAATAATTCCGGATAACGCTTGCCACCTACGTATTACCGCGGCTGCTGGCACGTAGTTAGCCGTGGCTTTCTGGTTAGGTACCGTCAAGGTGCCAGCTTATTCAACTAGCACTTGTTCTTCCCTAACAACAGAGTTTTACGACCCGAAAGCCTTCATCACTCACGCGGCGTTGCTCCGTCAGACTTTCGTCCATTGCGGAAGATTCCCTACTGCTGCCTCCCGTAGGAGTCTGGGCCGTGTCTCAGTCCCAGTGTGGCCGATCACCCTCTCAGGTCGGCTACGCATCGTTGCCTTGGTGAGCCGTTACCTCACCAACTAGCTAATGCGACGCGGGTCCATCCATAAGTGACAGCCGAAGCCGCCTTTCAATTTCGAACCATGCAGTTCAAAATGTTATCCGGTATTAGCCCCGGTTTCCCGGAGTTATCCCAGTCTTATGGGCAGGTTACCCACGTGTTACTCACCCGTCCGCCGCTAACTTCTTGAGAGCAAGCTCTCAATCCATTCGCTCGACTTGCATGTATTAGGCACGCCGCCAGCGTTCATCCTGAGCCAGGATCAAACTCTCCAATAAAGTTAGTTTGTCTAGCATCTAAAAATAAAAATTGACGTTTCACGTTGTTTGTTTCGTT
>NZ_QNUB01000047.1:0-18281 GCF_008042345.1 Bacillus sp. AR8-1 | reverse complement strand
AGAGTAGGACGTCGCCAAGCTATTTATATTATCGCGGGGTGGAGCAGTACGGTAGCTCGTCGGGCTCATAACCCGAAGGTCGCAGGTTCAAATCCTGTCCCCGCAACCAAATGGTCCCGTGGTGTAGTGGTTAACATGCCTGCCTGTCACGCAGGAGATCGCCGGTTCGACCCCGGTCGGGACCGCCATTTTATATAAAGAAAAGAACGAAACAAATTGTTTCGTATTTTTTTATTTGTTTTAACAAAAAACTAATAAAGACAGTCAAACTATCCTTAGGACAACTCCTAAGGACTTTTTTATATATTCAAAACCTGTATAATAAAGAGCAGAGAACATTGTGAGTAAAGTAGGTGAAGTCTGTGAGCAAATATGAAGTAACAACAAAATCTTCTGCGGAAACACAAAGGTTATCAGAAAAACTAGGTGAACTCGTAGAAGCACAAGATGTAATTATTTTAGAAGGAGATCTTGGAGCTGGGAAGACGACTTTTACAAAGGGGCTAGCAAAAGGTCTTGGAGTGAAAAGAGTTGTAAATAGTCCTACCTTTAATATTATTAAAGAATATAAAGGAAGATTACCACTATATCATATGGATGTGTATCGCTTAGCAGAAAGCGAAGAGGACTTAGGCTTTGATGAGTATTTCTACGGTGAAGGAATTACGGTAGTGGAATGGGCTCATTTAATAGAAGCATATTTACCGAATGAAAAGTTACAAATTAGTTTATTCCATGCGGGAGATGACACAAGAAAAATTATACTCGAGCCAATTGGAGATCGCTATATTAGATTATGTGAGGAGCTATTACAAGATGAAAGTACTAGCAATTGATACTTCAAATTACGTAATGGGTGTATCCCTTATTGAGGAAGGAAACGTGATTGGGGAAATCATTACAAATTTGACGAAAAACCATTCTGTACGTCTTATGCCAGCTGTAGAGCAACTGTTAAAAGAATGTGGTGTAAAACCGAAGGAATTAACTAAAATCATAGTAGCTGCTGGACCTGGATCATATACAGGTGTTCGCATAGGCGTGACAGCGGCAAAAACATTAGCTTGGTCACTTCAAATACCAATTGTAGGTGTATCAAGTTTAGAGGTAGTAGCTGCAAACGGTGCTAACTTTAATGGGTTAATTTGTCCTTTATTTGATGGAAGACGTGGGCAAATTTATACTGGATTATATACATATGAAGGAGAGCAGTTAACTTCAATAGAAGAAGACCGAATTATTCTTATTGTGGACTGGTTGCAAATGTTAAAAGATAAAGGACAGCCTGTTTTATTTATTGGTAATGATGTTAAATTGCATAAAGAAATAATTATAGAACATTTAGGTGATCAAGCTGTATTCGCTCCGTTTACTAAAAATAATCCAAGACCAAGTGAGCTAGCATTCTTAGGGTTACAAAAAGAAGAACAAGATGTGCATACGTTTGTTCCGAGCTATCTTCGTTTAGCTGAAGCTGAAACAAAGTGGTTAGAAAGTCAAAACAAGTAGGGGCCTTGCAGAAGATGGATATGATATTTAGAAAGATGGAACTTGATGATATTGCTCAAATTGTAGCTATTGAAGAAGTGTCTTTTTCAACTCCTTGGACTGCAGATGCCTTTCACCGTGAATTAACGATGAATGAACATGCACATTATATTGTGTTAGAAAAAGATGGTCGTGTAATCGGATATTGTGGATTGTGGATAATTATTGATGAATCACATATAACAAATATAGCTATTTTGCCAGAATACCGAGGTCGAAAATTAGGAGATGCCTTATTGAAAGCAGTTATTTCAGAAGCGAAAGAACTAGGGGTAAAAACAATGACGCTTGAAGTACGTGTATCAAATGAAGTAGCAAAGCAGTTGTACAAAAAATATGGATTTCAAAATGGTGGAATTCGTAAACGATACTATGCAGACAATCAGGAAGATGGTCTTGTAATGTGGGTGAATATATAATGGAAAAAAATACGATTATACTTGGGATTGAAACAAGCTGTGATGAAACAGCGGTAGCGGTTGTTAAAAATGGAACGGAAATTATTGCGAATGTCGTTGCATCACAAATCGAAAGTCATAAACGTTTTGGCGGGGTTGTACCAGAGATTGCATCCCGTCATCATGTAGAAGAAATTACAGTTGTGTTAGAAGAAGCTTTAAAAGAAGCAAATATCACATTTGATGATATTGATGCAATTGCTGTAACAGAAGGGCCTGGTTTAGTAGGAGCACTTTTAATTGGGGTAAATGCAGCGAAGGCAGTAGCTTTTGCACATGATATTCCGCTAGTCGGTGTTCATCATATTGCTGGCCATATTTATGCGAACCGTTTAGTAAAAGAAGTTCAATTCCCGCTATTATCACTTGTTGTATCTGGTGGGCATACAGAACTTGTTTATATGAAAGAACATGGTTCATTTGAAGTAATTGGTGAAACGCGAGATGATGCAGCTGGAGAAGCATATGATAAAGTAGCTCGTACGTTATCTATGCCATATCCAGGTGGTCCTCATATTGATCGTCTTGCACATGAAGGAGAACCAACAATTGATTTGCCTCGTGCATGGCTAGAACCGGATTCATATGATTTTAGCTTTAGTGGATTGAAATCAGCAGTTATCAACACTGTGCATAACGCGAAACAACGTGGTATAGAAATTAAACCAGAAGATTTAGCGGCAAGTTTCCAAGAAAGTGTAATAGATGTACTTGTAACGAAAGCAGCTCGTGCAGCAGAGGCTTATAATGTAAAGCAATTACTTCTTGCTGGTGGAGTAGCTGCTAATAAAGGACTTCGTGCGCGATTAGAAGAAGAATTTGCACAAAAAGAAAACATTGAACTAATTATTCCACCGCTATCTTTATGCACAGATAATGCAGCAATGATTGCAGCGGCAGGGACAATTGCGTATGAACAAGGCAAGCGTGCAACATTAGCCTTAAATGCGAATCCAGGATTAGATATTGAAGCATAGTTATGCACATAATTAACCACAGCTTGTGGATAAAACCCATATTATCTGTTGATAATATGGGTTTTGTTGTGTATATAAAGTGTTGATATCTTTTTTGTTAGTTGTGGATAATGTGGAAAAGTTGTTTTGATAGCTATTTTATAAAGGTGGATATGTGTATAAGTTTGTGGATAAACTAGATGAAGTCTGACCTTTGAATATATTGTTTTTCGGGAAATAAAAAGTAAGAAGATATCCCTGAAAAACATTTTGAAATATCCTTCTATCATAGAGGGTGCTGATATTGTCAATCCTTGTCGGTAAATCGATATTTCGTGTCGAATCGTTTATATATATAGGGTTACGATAGATGTATTTGAAAATTGGTTGATATATTCCGAGTTACCATTAATATATTCAAAAAATTATTTATGTACTTAAAGAAAAAAGATGTCACATAGTCAAAAATCATGACTGATGAGACATCTTCCTTATTTAAATACTCTTATACATGCAGCTCTTCCCACTCTGCCATACAAGTTTCAAGTTGTTCTTGTAGCGTTTGTTTTTTAGTTGTAATTTCACTCGCTTTTTCATAATCTGCATATATTTCTGGTAAGCAAAGTTGATCTTCTAACGTAGCAATTTCTTCTTCTAAGTTTACGATGTTTTGTTCTAGTTCTTCAATTTTTCGAGTGCGTTGACGTTCTAATTGTTTACGCTCTTTTTCTTCGAGATAATTTAATTTTTCTTGAGCTACAGTTTTTTGAACAGGTGCCTGATTTTCTTGCTGTTCAAGTTGTTCAAATGCTGCGCGTTCAATCATTTCATTTTTCTTCTCCACATAGTAATCGTAATCCCCTAAATATTCCTGTGCACCTTCTGTTGATAACTCAACCACAGTCGTTGTTACACGGTTAATAAAGTAGCGGTCATGTGAGACAAATAGAAGAGTCCCTGGATAATCAATTAAAGCATTCTCTAAAATCTCTTTACTATTTAAATCAAGGTGGTTCGTAGGCTCATCCAGAATTAATAAATTTGACTTTTGCATCATAAGTTTCGCAAGAGCTAATCGAGCTTTTTGTCCACCACTAAGGGAAGATACTGGTTTCAGTACATCATCTCCTGTAAATAAAAAGTTCCCGAGTATAGTACGGATTTCTTTTTCAGGTTGCAGTGGATATTCATCCCATAGTTCATTTAAAACCCGTTTAGAAGATGTTAAGTTTGCTTGTTCTTGATCATAATAACCAACAGATACATTTGATCCGAAAGAAACATCGCCATTTAATAGTGGTAACTTATTCACAATAGATTTTAATAAGGTGGATTTCCCAATTCCGTTTGGACCAACTAAAGCAACACTATCTCCGCGAGTTAAGCGCATAGTTACGTTTTCAATTATAGGATCCTCATCATAGCCAATGGTTGCATCCTTTACTTGTAAAACATCATTTCCACTTTGCTTTTCAATATCGAAGTGGAATGATGCTGACTTAGAATCCCCTAATGGTCTCGTTAATAATTCCATTCTGTCTAGTTGTTTACGGCGACTTTGAGCACGTTTCGTTGTAGAGGCGCGAGCTATATTCTTTTGAACGAAGTCCTCAAGTTTTGTGATTTCATCTTGTTGTTTTTCGTAACGTTTCATTTCTTGCTCATATAATGCTGATTTTAAGTCTAAATATTTACTGTAGTTACCAACAAATCGTCTGCTTTCTTTATTCGAAATTTCATATACTTGTGTAACAAGTTTGTCTAAGAAATAACGGTCATGTGAAACGATTAATATTGCGCCAGGATAACCTTGTAAATATTGCTCAAGCCATGTTAATGTTTCGATGTCTAAATGGTTTGTAGGCTCGTCCAAAATAAGTAAGTCTGGTTTTGTTAATAATAATTTTCCGAGAGCTAATCTTGTTTTTTGCCCACCGCTTAAAGTAGAAATCGTCGTCTGGTGCGTTTCAACTGGGAAGCCAAGGCCGCTTAAAATGGAGCGAATATCCGCTTCATATTGATATCCACCTTGATCTTTATAATTGAGTTGCAATTGGTCATAATCAGCTAACAATCTTTCATATATAGCTTCGTTTGAAAAGTTTTCTTCTTTTCCCATTTCTTGCTCAAGCCTTCGAAGTTTTGTCTCCATTTGCTGTAAGTGGGTAAAGACGGTTAGCATTTCATCCCAAATTGTTAAAGATGTTTCTAGGCCGGTATTTTGAGCTAAATACCCGATTGAGACATCTTTCGGTTTTATAATTTCGCCACCATCATGTGATAACTCACCAGCGATAATTTTTAATAATGTAGATTTTCCAGCTCCATTCCTTCCAACTAATGCGATACGATCTTTTGTTTGTACTTCCAATTTTATGTTTGCAAGAATTGTTTCTGCACCGTATAATTTCGAAAGTCCATTTACTTGTAATAAAATCAATGTTTTCACCTCAAATAATTTCTTAACTTTGCCATGTTTATATTTCTCAATCATACTAAAAATAGTGTATAGTTTAAAATAAGAGAGAATACTTCTTCTCTTTATTATACAAGGAATTTAATGAGTGCTAAACTTCTGTATTTGATTAAAGTATATGAATAAAGATAGGAAGAGAGGAGAGGTCATATGGATCAGCAAAAGATTCCACAAGCCACTGCTAAAAGATTGCCTCTATACTATCGATTTATCCAAAACTTATCTCTTTCTGGTAAGCAGCGTGTTTCATCGGCCGAATTGAGTGAAGCGGTAAAAGTAGATTCCGCAACAATACGAAGAGATTTTTCGTATTTTGGAGCGTTAGGGAAAAAGGGATATGGATATAACGTAAATTATTTATTATCATTTTTCCGCGAAACACTTGATCAAGATGATATAACGCGTGTAGCACTTATTGGAGTAGGTAATTTAGGGACCGCTTTCTTACATTATAATTTCACGAAAAACAATAATACAAAAATTGAAATGGCATTTGATGTTAGTGAAGAGAAAGTTGGAACAGAAATCGGGGGCATTCCTGTATACCATTTAGATGAATTAGAAGAGAGATTATCAAATGATATACAAGTGGCAATATTAACAGTACCGGCTACAGTAGCACAAGCTGTAGCAGATAGATTAGCTGAAACGAGCGTGCATGGTATTTTGAATTTCACACCAGCACGATTAAACGTATCAGAGAATATTAGAATTCATCATATTGATTTAGCTGTAGAGTTACAAACATTAGTTTACTTTTTGAAAAACTATCCACAATAAAACGCAGAGGAAGCGACCTCTGCGTTTTATTATTGTTTCTTCTTTGTGAATTTAACTAATATAAGGCGAAGTGCCAAATTAAAATCAATTGTTGCCATAACTGCAAATAGTATTGTCCACACATTCCAGATTGTATCTGTTACGTTCGTAATGGCGAAGCGTGTAAAGATACATCCAAGAAGGAAGTATAGTGCAGCCATGAACAATGGTGAGTTTCTCATACAAAAAATCCTCCGATAAAGCCTTGCATTTTTTCAGCTTCTTTAATCATTTCTTGAATTTGCTCATTGCTCATAAAAATTTGCCCAATAGCGACTAATGTATTCATCGCAACATGAGCTGCAATCGGAACGATAATACGCTTCGTCTTCACATATAAGAAGGCGAATACGAGCCCCATAGCAGTGTATACCAATAAGTGAGTAAAATCAAAATGGATTGCTGCAAATACAAGCGAACTAATGATAGCTGCAATAAAGAAGTTAAACTTCTTATAAAGTGTACCAAATAAAATTTTTCTAAATACGATTTCTTCCAAGATAGGTCCGATTATAGAGACGACAATAAGGAACCAAGGTGTCGTTCTTGCAATTTCCATCAGTTTCATTGTATTTTCTGAACCTTGTTTAATTCCTAGCAGCTGCATCTCGATCATACCGGCAACTATTTGTGAAAAGAAAGCCAAGAAGAAGCCGATTAAAATCCATCCAATAGTAGCTGGAACAGAAGAGCGCATTGCATCTAAATGCCTGTCACGAATGTCTGTTCTAAGTAACCAAAGTACGATACATAATGCAACAAAGAAGCTAATAATTGCCCAGTGTCCTGTTATGATTTGTCCTTTTTCCTCCATGGTAAATCCTCTATTATCATAGAGTCCTGTTTTTAGGAGAAGTGGTAATCCAACAATTCCAGATAACTGCATTAAAATGTATGTAACGATAATCCACCAGTATTGTTTCTTCAAATAGTTTAACCATCCTTTCTAACTCTAGTGTATGAGATGAGGTAGGATAACATGTAAATATGTTATCTACGATATAAACTTTCATTCGAATTATGATTTTTTTGTAAATCCGTATTTGAAATTAAAGTAGGAGACAGGAAAAAGTTGTACGTTTAGCGAAAACAACTTAGGGTGTCTTTCATATTGTAACATACGAGTAGGGGAAACAACGATTCATATAGTAAAGGCAGTATTCTATATAGAAAGTTTATATAGTAATTTGCGAAAAAATTATGATTTTTTTACTTGCAAAAGAAATTGAGATTATTTATTATTATAAGTGTGTTAGCACTCGGATGACTTGAGTGCTAATAAATAAAATTTACATACAAAATGAGGAGGTTATTGTTCATGCTAAAGCCATTAGGTGATCGCGTTGTAATTGAGCTTGTTCAAGCAGAAGAAAAAACAGCAAGTGGTATTGTATTACCAGATACTGCAAAAGAAAAACCACAAGAGGGTAAAGTTGTTGCAGTAGGTACTGGTCGAGTGCTTGAAAATGGTGAGCGTGTTGCTTTAGAGGTAGCAGCAGGTGATCTTATCATCTTCTCAAAATATGCAGGTACTGAAGTGAAATATGAAGGTACAGACTACTTGATTTTACGTGAAAGTGACATTTTAGCAGTTATCGGTTAATTATATAAATCTTAAAAAATCCAAGGGGGTCAATTATTATGGCAAAAGATATTAAATTTAGTGAAGAAGCACGTCGTTCGATGCTTCGCGGTGTCGACACTCTTGCAAACGCAGTAAAAGTAACACTTGGACCAAAAGGTCGTAACGTTGTACTTGAGAAAAAATTTGGTTCACCACTTATTACAAATGATGGTGTAACAATCGCAAAAGAAATCGAATTAGAAGATGCATTCGAAAACATGGGTGCGAAATTAGTAGCAGAAGTTGCTAGCAAAACAAATGATGTAGCTGGTGACGGAACAACAACTGCAACTGTATTAGCGCAAGCTATGATTCGTGAAGGTCTTAAAAACGTAACAGCCGGTGCTAACCCAATGGGTCTTCGTAAAGGTATCGAAAAAGCTGTTACTGCTGCAATTGAAGAATTAAAAACGATTTCTAAACCAATCGAAGGCAAATCTTCTATCGCACAAGTAGCTGCTATTTCTGCAGCTGACGAAGAAGTAGGTCAATTAATCGCTGAAGCAATGGAGCGCGTTGGTAACGACGGCGTTATTACTTTAGAAGAGTCTAAAGGATTTACAACAGAATTAGACGTAGTAGAAGGTATGCAATTTGATCGTGGATATGCATCTCCTTACATGATTACTGATTCTGATAAAATGGAAGCAGTTCTTGATAACCCATACATCTTAATTACTGACAAAAAGATTTCTAACATTCAAGAAATCTTACCAGTATTAGAGCAAGTGGTACAACAAGGTAAACCACTTCTTATCATTGCTGAAGATGTAGAAGGCGAAGCTTTAGCTACATTAGTAGTGAACAAACTTCGTGGTACATTCAATGTAGTAGCTGTTAAAGCTCCTGGATTTGGTGACCGTCGTAAAGCAATGCTAGAAGATATCGCAATCTTAACTGGTGGCGAAGTAATCACTGAAGAATTAGGTCGTGACTTAAAATCTGCTACAGTTGAATCTTTAGGACGCGCTGGTAAAGTTGTTGTTACAAAAGAAAACACAACTGTAGTTGAAGGTATTGGAAATACAGAGCAAATCGCAGCTCGCATCGGTCAAATTCGTGCGCAATTAGAAGAAACAACTTCTGAATTCGATCGTGAAAAATTACAAGAGCGTCTTGCGAAACTTGCAGGTGGCGTAGCAGTAATTAAAGTCGGTGCAGCAACTGAAACTGAGTTAAAAGAGCGCAAACTTCGCATTGAAGATGCACTTAACTCAACTCGTGCAGCAGTAGAAGAAGGTATCGTTGCAGGTGGTGGTACTTCACTTATGAACGTATACACGAAAGTAGCTTCTATCGTAGCTGAAGGCGACGAAGCAACAGGTATCAACATCGTACTTCGTGCACTAGAAGAGCCAGTTCGTCAAATCGCAATCAACGCTGGTCTAGAAGGATCTGTAGTTGTAGAGCGTCTAAAAGGCGAAAAAGTAGGCGTTGGTTTCAACGCAGCTACTGGCGAATGGGTTAACATGCTTGAGTCTGGTATCGTAGATCCAGCTAAAGTAACTCGTTCTGCACTTCAAAACGCAGCATCTGTTGCAGCTATGTTCTTAACAACTGAAGCTGTAGTAGCTGACAAGCCAGAACCAAATGCACCAGCAATGCCTGACATGGGCGGCATGGGCATGGGCGGTATGGGCGGAATGATGTAATAAGCATCACTCTGTAAAGCTGTGCAATTTATAAATAGTTAATTAGAAGAAGGCTACTTCCTTGATGAGAGGAGGTAGCCTTTTTTATGTTTTTTAAAATTGCATAAAAGGAATTTCTTGAAGACCGTAAGTTCGGGAATATAACGAGGGTAAATATCAAAATTATGAGGTTCTATTAGGTAGTTTTATCAATTACTGTCACGATAATGACATTTTGAATGTTGAAGAAATTAAAACTCTTTATGTGAAAAGCTATGTACGTTATTCCAAGATAAAGGTAATACAGCTAAAACAATAAATACGAAGTTACAGTGTATTTGGGCATTTACGTGGAATAAATCATCCTGAAAAAGTGAGAGGGATACTTGATTTTGCAAAGAGAAAGTTAATAAGAGAAGATATATTTTGATAGGATTCGCGTGTTTATTTAGACAGCGGCGTTTCAACTTCTTAAAAAGGGGGGGATAATTTTTTGGTAGTAAATTCCGAATACTTAGTACGGTGAAGTAGCTTCACGTGATATAATTTTTGTGTAAAATATTGTATGGAGAAGGGGTAGCATGACGCAAATAAAGGTTACGCCAGAACGGCTATAACAGTCAGCAAAGCTTGTTCTTGAAACTAAAAATAGGTTAGAACAAATACATAAAGATTTATATAACCAAACGGAATACATAGCTTCAATGTGGAATGGTGCAACGAGTCAAAGATTTTATCAGATGTTTAATGAAACAAAACCTCAAATGTTTAATGTGTTTAGGGAATTTGATAAGATTGCAGAAGAACTAATGCATGCTGCTGAAAAGTTTCGTAATGCTGATGAACTTTATGATGGTAATTTAGTTGATGGAAGTTTATCTAATGAAAAGATAGAAGCAGGAGCAATGGGCGACAAACCCCCTGAAAAATCTATGCTGAGAAAAATTTGGGATGGTATATACGTTGGCTCTGGGCAAGTTATTGGGGAGATTGTAGAAGGATTTGATTCATTAGATGATACAGTAGCAAAGGAAAATGTTAAGTATGCTATAGGTCACCCTATAGAGACAGTTTCTACTGCTTGGAATACTGTTTCGGATTCATTTATGAATGATTTTTGGCATGGTGATGCGGAAAGTCGTACAAAATGGGGCACAAGTATTTTTATGGGACTTGGATTGGGATGGGTTGGGGATAAAGGAATAAGCAGAGTAGGGAAAGTGACTACATTAGGGATAAAAGCAGAACAGAGTATTTCTCATTTTTCAAATAAATTAAAAATGAGAGACCCCTTTGCATATGTTGGTGATTTTAGAGATGTTCCAAAAACTTCTTTTAATTCTTTAGAAGAAGCACGAAATACATTTATGTTTGCTGACCCTAGTAATTTAAATACACCTAGATTCCAAGAATACCTTAGCCAAGTAGAAGAAATTACAAATAGAAAAATCCCTGAAAAACAGAGGGAATTACTACAAGAACACATAGAAAATAATAGTTATGAACGATTAAGCAAAGAAGAAGTTGCAAAAAGAAGAAGCGAATTTGGTAGATTAAAAGATGATTTAAGAGAAGAGTGGGAACTGGAGACTAATCAAAAATGGCCTACTTATGAAGAAGAAATCCTTTCTAGAAGAGGAATACCGCTAAGGCATGTAGATGACCCGTATGATGCACATCATTTTATTGAAAATGCACACGGTGGAGAACATGAGTGGTGGAATATACACCCAGCTAAATTTCCTACTGAACATCAAGGTGGGATTCATGGCAAGGAAGGTATTTCAAAAGAGATTTTTAAGAAAAAGTAAATAACGGAGGTATTAACGCTATGTTTAACTTTTTGAAAAAATATGTTGTAGCAGACAGAAGTGTACGTTCTAAACAAAAACCTATTTTTTATCCTATATATCAAGAAGAGATAGATGAAGCAGAAAACTTATTACAAATGGAACTCCCAAAAGAACTGCAACGTTTTTATCAAGAAATAGGCTGTGGTTTTTTAAAGTCTGATAAAAGAATGTTTTTCAACAGGTTTATGGACCCGATTTCAGTTGCGGATTTTCGCTTAAGACAGGATATTTACGAATATAATCCAAACCTAGATGATGTAGATGATGATGAATCATTAGTATTTTTTGAAGCAACAGAACTTAACTTTTTAACAATTAAATTTAAAGAAGAAAATGAATTAGGACAGTGTCCCATCTACTCTGAGAACATAAAAATAGCGGATTCTTTAGAAGAATTTTTAATTAAAATGGACGAAAACCCTGATTATTATATTTAATCTTATTAATAATTGCTTTAAGGATTAGGACTTGAAGAATAGCTAATCGTGAATAACAAAAAGCTTATGTATAACTTGCATAGGCTTTTATAGTGTCTATTAACTCTTTTGTTTGTGTGTATTCATGCCAGCGTAAGAGCTAGAACAGGTTGATGAAATTTTTATACGGATAGGTAAAAAATAGGAAGAAACTGATGATACGACTTTAGCTGTAGTAGCTGACAAACTAGAATCAATTACACCGGTAATGCCTGGCATGGGTGGGATGATGTAATTCTTTTCTAAAAAACATCCATTTCTATATAGAAATGGATGTTTTTTAGAAAAGGAAATGAATTTCTGTAGAATTTTGTCGCTTTCTCTCTTGACCATATAGATACTTCATTGTTAGAATCTAGGAAGATAATATAAAACGATCCTTCATATATCCTCAATGATATGGTTTGAGAGTCTCTACCGGGTTACCGTAAACAACCTGACTATGAAGGCAGTGTGTCTTATATTTATAAAGAGCGGAGACTATCTTTCTTTATAAAGTCAGACCCCTGCCTTTTCTTTGTTATGAGACTAGAGGCGGAGGACTGGCTTTTTTTATTATATTAGTAATGCTTTTCGCCAAATTGGTGAAAATATTTATATACGAGAACTAACGTTGGGGTGATTATTTTGAAGAAGCAACACGATACAATTATCGTTTTAGATTTTGGAAGTCAATACAATCAGTTAATAGCACGTCGAATTCGTGAGTTCGGTGTATACAGTGAACTTCATCCACATACAATTACTGCAGAAGAAATTAAAGCAATGAATCCAAAAGGGATTATTTTCTCTGGTGGACCAAATAGCGTATACGGTGAAGGTGCATTACATTGTGATGAAAAAATCTTCGAACTAGGTTTACCGATCTTCGGTATCTGTTACGGTATGCAGCTTATGACACAACACTTCGGTGGTAAAGTAGAGCGTGCCAACCACCGTGAGTACGGAAAAGCTGTTCTTAAAGTAGAGAACGAATCAAAATTATATGCGAACCTTCCAGAAGAGCAAGTTGTATGGATGAGCCATGGCGACTTAGTAACTGGTTTACCTGAAGGATTCGTAGTAGACGCAACAAGTGAGTCTTGCCCAATTGCTGGTATGAGCAATGAAGCGAAAAACTTATACGGTGTACAATTCCACCCAGAAGTACGTCACTCTGAGCACGGTAACGATTTAATTAAAAACTTCGTATTCGGCGTATGTGGTTGTTCTGAAGGATGGAACATGGAGAACTTTATCGAAGTAGAATTAGAAAAGATTCGTGAAACTGTTGGAGACAAAAAAGTACTATGTGCACTTAGTGGCGGCGTAGACTCTTCTGTTGTAGCAGTATTAATTCATAAAGCAATCGGCGATCAGTTAACATGTATTTTCGTTGACCACGGTTTACTTCGTAAAGGTGAAGCAGAAGGCGTTATGAAAACATTTAGCGAAGGCTTCCATATGAACGTTATTAAAGTGGATGCACAAGAACGCTTCATGAATAAGTTAAAAGGTGTAGAAGATCCAGAACAAAAACGTAAAATCATCGGTAACGAATTCATTTACGTATTTGATGATGAAGCATCTAAATTACAAGGTATGGACTTCTTAGCACAAGGTACACTTTACACAGATATCGTTGAAAGTGGTACAGCAACTGCACAAACAATTAAATCTCACCATAACGTGGGTGGACTTCCAGAAGACATGCAGTTCAAATTAATTGAGCCTTTAAATACGTTATTTAAAGATGAAGTACGTGTATTAGGATCTGAACTAGGAATTCCTGATGAAATCGTATGGCGTCAACCATTCCCAGGTCCTGGTCTTGGTATTCGTGTATTAGGTGAAATCACAGAAGAAAAATTAGAAATCGTTCGTGAATCTGATGCGATTTTACGTGAAGAAATTATTAAAGCGGGATTAGACCGTGAAATTTGGCAATACTTCACTGCACTTCCTGGTATGCGTAGCGTAGGTGTTATGGGTGACGAGCGTACTTACGATTACACAGTAGGTATCCGTGCAGTAACATCTATTGACGGTATGACAGCTGACTGGGCACGTATCCCTTGGGACGTACTAGAGAAAATCTCTGTTCGTATCGTAAACGAAGTAAAACACGTTAACCGTATCGTGTATGATGTAACGAGTAAGCCACCAGCAACTATTGAGTGGGAATAGTATTGTAATAAAAAAGATCCATCTATCATTCATGAATAGATGGATCTTTTTGTTTTCGTTGTTAATACGAACGAAAATATAAAAAAATATAAAAACGTTCGCTTTTAAATTGACAAAAATACATTCAAGAGTTAATATGAGTATGTAATTCAAACGAAAAGTGAATATTATGCCGTCGTATAATATCGGGGATATGGCCCGAAAGTTTCTACCTAGCTACCGTAAATGGCTTGACTACGAGGCGTTTGTATAAAGATGAGGGGAAACTTGTCTTTGTTTATAGAACGCTTCCATGTATATATGCAATGGAAGCCTTTTTTATTTCTCGGGATAAAAGAGGGCTAGGAGAAATACGGCGAGTAATCATATAACGGGGGAAACGTAAGATGAAACGCTATTTTCAGTTTGATGAACTCGGTACAAATTATAAAACAGAGTTCATAGCAGGGTTAACGACATTTCTATCTATGGCTTACGTACTATTTGTCAATCCTGCTACGCTGTCGCTTGGAAATGTTAAAGGGTTACCAGCAGGTACAGGGATGGATCCAGGTGCAGTATTCGTTGCTACGGCATTAGCGGCAGCAATCGGTTCGTTAATTATGGGTATTTTCGCGAAGTATCCAATTGCTTTAGCGCCAGGTATGGGAATTAACGCGTTCTTTGCTTATACAGCAGTGTTAACGATGGGTATTCCGTGGCAAACGGCCATTGCCGGAACATTAATGTCAGGTATTATCTTTATTATTCTTACTGCTTCAGGTATTCGTGAAAAAATCATTAATGCAATTCCATCGGAGTTAAAGTTTGCAGTAGCAGCAGGTATCGGATTGTTCATTGCATTCCTTGGATTCCAAAATGCTGGAATTATCGTGAAAAACGATGCTGTTCTTGTTGGGTTGGGGGACTTAACAAAGGGCACAACGTTACTAGCAATCTTCGGGGTTGTTACGACAATCATCTTCATGATTAAGAAAGTTAATGGTGCTGTATTTTACGGTATGATTCTTACAGCGATCTTAGGAGTGGCAACAGGATTAATTGATACTCCGAAAGCTGTAGTGGGAGCAATACCGAGTCTAGAACCAACGTTCGGTGCTGCGTTAACGCACTTCGGAGATATTTTTACAGTTCAAATGGGGATTGTTATTATAACGTTCTTCTTTATCGATTTCTTTGATACAGCAGGTACGCTTGTAGCGGTTGCGAATCAAGCTGGATTAATGAAGAACAATAAATTACCACGTGCAGGAAAAGCATTATTTGCAGATGCGATTGCGACTGTAATTGGTGCGATCTTGGGTACATCAACAACAACGTCTTACATTGAATCGTCTGCAGGGGTAGCAGCGGGAGGACGTTCTGGATTTACAGCAGTTGTAACAGCAGGATTCTTCTTACTGGCACTATTCTTCTCGCCATTACTAAGTGTTGTAACGCCAGCTGTAACGGCACCAGCTTTAATTATTGTAGGAATCTTGATGGTTTCTTCTTTAGGGGAAATTGATTGGAAGAAATTCGAGATTGCAGTGCCAGCATTCTTTACAATTATCTCTATGCCACTTACGTATAGTATCGCAACTGGGATTGCGATTGGATTTATCTTCTATCCAATTACAATGGTTGTGAGTGGTCGTCGTAAAGAGGTTCATCCGATTATGTATGTTATGGGAGTTTTATTCGTACTATATTTCATCTACGTTCGTAAATAAAAGGGGTTTTTTCAAAGGTCTAGACTTAAGGGGAGTCTAGACCTTTTTTGCGTCTTCAGAAAAACTTAAGGATTTCCGAGCGTTTTTCTTCAGAAGTTTTCCTATAATAGAAGTTAGGGATTAAAAAAGTAATGGGGGAGATATTGTGGCACACGAAACAATACTTGTCGTAGATGATGAAAAAGAAATTCGGAATTTAATTACAATCTATTTAAAGAATGAAGGATATAAAGTATTACAAGCAGGGGACGGAGAAGAAGGGCTACGTTTACTGGAAGAAAATGAAGTGCATCTAGTCGTATTAGATATTATGATGCCGAAAGTAGATGGTATTCATATGTGTATGAAAGTAAGAGAATCGAAAGAGATGCCTATCATTATGCTTTCTGCGAAAACGCAAGATATGGATAAGATTTTAGGATTAACAACAGGAGCAGATGATTACGTAACGAAGCCCTTTAATCCATTAGAGTTAATTGCACGAATTAAATCTCAGTTACGCCGTTATATGAAAATGAATGGTTTTGCTATTCAAAATGAGGACGAGCTAGAAATTGGAGAGATGAAAATAAATATCTCGACCCATAAAGTTATTGTAGAGGGAGAAGAAGTGAAACTAACCCCAAGGGAATTTTCAATTTTAGAATTGCTAGCTAGAAATCCAGGTAT
Source organism: Bacillus sp. AR8-1 (assembly GCF_008042345.1). Classification (NCBI taxonomy): domain Bacteria; kingdom Bacillati; phylum Bacillota; class Bacilli; order Caryophanales; family Bacillaceae; genus Bacillus; species Bacillus sp. AR8-1. The sequence goes on along the minus strand of NZ_QNUB01000047.1, from coordinate 1,893 downwards.
GGTGTTTAGTGCGGAGCAAATTTATGAAAAGGTGTGGAACGAACGATCTTTCCAGTCTGATAATACTGTAATGGTGCATATTCGAAAAGTACGTGAAAAGATTGAGGAGAATCCAAGGAAGCCTAGATATATAAAAACAGTATGGGGAGTGGGGTATAAGATTGAAAAAGATATTTAATCCGTTTACTTATGTTAGGAAAATTCGAGAATTAATTGGAAAGATAATAAAGAGCGTGAAACGGAGTATAAGGATTCAACTTATTACGGCGTTTACTGCTTGTGCGTTATTAGGTCTCTTTGTATCAACGAAGATAGTAGCACCTATTTTTGAAGATGCTAGCCAGCATGCCGAGATTAATTACAGAGATGGTATGGAGCAAATTAATCGTAAAGCTCAAAGTACAGCGGAAATGATGGTTGCTGAAAATAAATTAGATGCTGTACAAAATATGATAGAACTAGAAAATGAGAATTTAGAGCAAGGGAATGATGCCTTTAAAATATTAGTTACTGACGAAAATGGTAAAGTTTTGTATAAAACGAAGCAAGCGCAAGAAGAACAAATTAATTTGCATAATACAATTCGTAATGCGACTTCATTTGCTATCAATTATTCAAATAATAATGATATTGAAAGATCAAGAAAAGAGTTTATTACATTCTCGCCTATTACAATTGAAGGTAAGAACTTATATATGTTTGTAAGCGGGATTCCTCAAGGGGAGGTAGTGTATTATAAAGTAGAAGGACCATTCCCATTTTTAATTGGTGTCCTTGTATTCATTTTCTCTTTCTTCTATATAACAAAGAGAAAGATGAAGCAGATTGAAGCAATGGCAGAAGGTGTAAAGGAAATAGAAAAAGGAAACTTAGCGTACCGTATTGAGAAGAAAGGTGAAGATGAGATTGCGTCTTTAACTGAGAATATTAATAATATGGCGGAAGAGCTTATGAATAATATAGAAAAAGAGCGTAAATTAGAAAAGCAGAAAAATGAGCTTATTACGAATGTATCTCATGATTTACGTACACCGCTGACTTCTATTATGGGTTACTTGCGATTACTTAGAGATTCTAAATATGAAAATCAAGAACAACATGATGAGTATACGAGAATTGCTTTTGCAAAGTCGGAGCAGCTAAAGAATTTAATAGAAGATTTATTTGAGTATACGAAGTTAACAAATGAACAAGTTGTATTAGAAAAACAAGAAGTTTGTATGAATGAGTTACTCGAGCAATTAATAGAAGAATTAGTACCGCAGGCGGAAGAGCATGGACTTACGTTTGTTAAGAAGTTTCCTGAGGAACGTGCTTATGCATCGATTGATTCGGAAAAGATGGTTCGTGTGTTTGATAATTTACTAATGAATGCGATTAAGTATAGTAAAGATGATGGGGAGATAAAAGTTTCTCTTCAAAGGCAGCGCAGGGATATACAAATTGTAATTGCGAATTATAGTGAAGAGTTTACGAGAGAAGAGTTAGCGAATTTGTTTGAACGTTTCTATAAGAAGGATCAATCTCGAAGTAGAGTAACAGAAGGTTCTGGACTCGGGCTTGCGATTGCGAAAAGTATTGTTGAGTTACAAGGTGGTAGTATTCGAGCTGAATATGAGGAGGGTATTATTCGATTTATCGTCTCTTTACCTATTATAGAAAAATAATAAACGATAGCGTGCTACATGATAAAAAGGCTTATTTTAAAAAGAAATAAGTCTTTTTATATTTTTTTAGAAAAATATATTGACGATTAGAGTCTAGAGGTGTAGTATTATACGAGTCGCTGATGACAACAACGTCGAAAGCGGCAATCGAAATGAAAAACTTAGTTGACATTACAAAATAGAAATGTTAACATAAGGAAGTCGCAAATGAGCGACCGAGTAGTTC
>NZ_QNUB01000046.1:0-38778 GCF_008042345.1 Bacillus sp. AR8-1 | reverse complement strand
AGGTTTCTTTTTAAGCTAATACTTGTACATATGGCGATATTATTTTATCATTTTATATAGAGTAAGATTTTGTAAGGGAAAGGAATTGTATATGAATAAGCAAAGAATTTATAGTATAGTAGCAATCCTTCTATTTGTTGTAGGTGGCGTGTTAATTGGAAAGCCATTTTATGATGGATATCAGGCTGAAAAGAAACAGACTGAAAATGTGCAGGCTGTTCAAAAGATGGATTATGAAAAGCATGAGACGGAATTTGTAGATGCTTCCAAAATTAATCAACCAGACTTGGCGGAAGTAGCGAATGCATCATTAGATAAGAAACAAGTAATCGGTCGTATTTCGATTCCAAGTGTTTCAGTAGAACTGCCTGTTTTGAAAGCTTCTACTGAAAAAAACTTATTATCAGGTGCAGCGACAGTAAAAGAGAATCAAGTTATGGGAAAAGGAAATTACGCACTAGCAGGACATAACATGTCTAAAAAAGGTGTTTTATTTAGTGATATAGCTTCTTTGAAAAAAGGCGATAAAATTTATTTGTATGACAATGAAAATGAATATGAGTATGCGGTTACTGGTGTATCTGAAGTAACTCCTGATAAGTGGGAAGTTGTAGAGGATCATGGGAAAGATGAGATAACGCTTATTACATGTGTATCTGTAAAGGATAATTCTAAGCGTTATGTTGTTGCTGGTGATTTAGTAGGAACGAAGGCGAAGAAGTAAAAAAGAAGGTGAACTCTTTAAAGAGTTCACCTTCTTTTTTACTAATGTTGAGAAATAATAGAATATTTTGGTTGGCATTTAAGTATTCTTCTATTTATGTATAATAAAGTTAGAATTCTATATTTTGGGAGGAACAAGAGTGAGACAACAGGTGAAGAAACTTCTTTTAACAACGAGTATAGCGTTATTGGTAGCCCCAATTTCAGCTTATGCGCATCCAGGGCGTACAGATGCTAATGGCGGACATACGTGTCGTACAAATTGTGAGAAATGGGGATTACAGTACGGGGAATATCATTATCACAATAAACCAGCTTCTAGTAGTGGTGCAACGAGCCCAGCTCCTAGCCAGAATAATAATAGTGCTGTAGAAGCTGAGAGACAAGCAGAAGCACAGCGCAATACTGAGGTTGAAAAACAACGTGCTGCAGAAGCACAGCGTAACGCTGAGGCTGAAAAACAACGTAATGCAGAAGCACAGCGTAAAGCTGAAGAAGAGAGACAACGTGTAGCCGAGGAACAAAGAAAAGCTGAAGAGGCACGTAAACAAGAGGAAGCGCAGCGCCAAGCTGATATGGAAAAAGGTCAACTTGAAGGTCAAAAGAATGGAGAAACTGATTTTAAAGCAGGAAAAAATGATGCAGAAGTGCATGTAGCTGGAAAATCTGATGCATATAAACAAGCGTTTAAAGCGACTTATGCAGCCGCATGGTCTTTAGAAGAGCAGAAGAAAACGCATTTTGAAAAAGGAAAAGAACAAGGTTTAGCACAAGAGACGATGGACGATAGTCAAGTTGCTCCAGAGTTTAAGGTAAACTTTGCAGACGGGTTCAAAGTAGGGAATAAAGAAAGAGTAGAAAAAATTGAAAAAGAGCAAGCTGAATTAGGGGAAAAGACAGGGAAAGAATTAGCTGAAAAGAATCCTGGAAATAGAGAGAAAGAAGTATACGTGAAGGCATATGAAACAGCGTATGAAAAAGGCTATAAATCTACAAAAAAGGCAGTAGAAAAAGCTGGCTATAAGTATGCATTTGAAAACTATGATTTAAAAGTTCCTGCTAAGTATGAAAGAAATGAATTGTTAAAGAAATGGTTTACTGAAGGATTTAAATCGAATAAAAAAGCAGCGGAAATTCGAGAAGAAGGGTATAAAAAGGGAGACAGCTGGTTCTCATTTTTCTATAAGAGTTTCGTACCAAGTGAATATAAAGAACATAAAGAGCTGTACGAACAAGCAATAGAAAAAGGTAAAACAGCATAAAAAAGATGAGGAGAAATTCCTCATCTTTTTTAATCCATCCATTTTACTAATTTCTTAGAAATTAATAATAAAACACAACCTAATACAATTGCCACAGCGCCAATAACTGTGAATACTTCAGCGTATCCAAGTGAAGTTGTGAAGCTTGCAAGTTGTCCGCCTAAAATGTTGGCGATACCTGAACTTGCTAGCCATACACCCATTAGTAAAGATGCTAATTTTACCGGAGCAAGCGCACTAACCATTGATAGTCCGACAGGTGATAAGAATAGCTCACCTAACGTATGGAAAAGATACGTAAAGACGATAAATAGTAAGTTTGCTTTTTCTGTAATGTTATGTTCATCACTACCTGTTTTTAATGTAGCGATAACGAGAATGATATAACCGATACCGAGCAAGATCATCCCAAGTCCCATTTTAGTTGGGATTTTTAAATCACCCTGCTTGCGAGTTGCAAGTTTTGCCCATAATGCAGAAATGACTGGAGCAAGTAAAATAATAAATAATGGATTGACCGATTGGAACCAAGATGTTGGAACTTCCCATCCGAACACAGAGCGGTCTACAAATTTGTTTGTATATAATGTTAATGAGCTACCAGCTTGTTCAAAGCCAGCCCAGAAGAAGACAACGAAGCATGTTAAAATGACGATAACTGCGGTACGTTGTTTTTCTTTTTTTGTTAACGGTGTATCTCCTACTGATGGTTGTCCAGCAGCTGTTTGTAAATCGCGAGTTGGTTTTTTACCGATATTACCAAGGAAGCGATTTGAGAGTGTTGTAAATAAAATTTGTCCAATGATCATTCCGATTGAAGCGGCTAAGAAACCGTAACGGAATCCGTAATGTACAACGCCATCAACTGTTGTTTTGAATAAATTTTCTGATAAAAATCCGCAAACGAGTGGAGCTAAAAATGACCCGACGTTAATACCCATATAGAAAATGGTAAATGCACTATCACGTTTTGGGTCGTCCTCTTCGTATAATTCTCCAACCAGTGTAGAGATGTTCGGTTTGAAGAATCCGTTACCGATAATAATAAGCGCTAATCCGAGGTATAGGCCTAATTGGTTTTGCAAGGCAAATAGTGTAAGGTTACCGATTGCCATTGTTATACCACCAATTGTGATTGCTTTTCGTCTACCTAGAAAACGGTCTGTTAAGTAACCACCAATCATTGGTGTGAAATAACAGGCTCCAGTATAAAATCCGTAAATAGAGAGTGCCCATGCGGGACTAAACCCAAGACCACCGCTTACTAAAGCTGTCGTTAAATATAATGTTAATAATCCTCGTAATCCATAGTAACTAAATCTTTCCCACATTTCTGTAAAGAAGAGTAAGTATAAACCTGGAGGATGTTTCTTTTTTCTTTGTTGTTCTTTTTCTAGTTGTATCGTTGATTCCATTTTATTTTCCTCCTGACACAAACAAAAACAAAGTTAATAATTTTGTACATTTAATATTTTACCTTATTAACTATTATAAGTCAATAAAGGTTGATTTTTCAGAAGAAATTGGAAAAGGGGGATAGCTATAGAAGGGGTGTTTCTTTTGTGATAGACTATGGACTATGTTTTCTTTGTAAGGAAGCAGGTTATTGTACTTTTTTTATATGTGGAATTGATTTCATAAGAGATGAAATTAAAGAAGGAGAAAGAAATGAAATTGTTACAGAAAAAAGAAATTTTACTTATTAGTCTTATGTTATTTTCGATGTTCTTTGGAGCAGGGAATCTTATATTCCCACCTTTTCTTGGATATGAAGCAGGAGAACATGTGTGGATTTCATTAGTAGGATTTATTATATCAGCAACAGGTCTTCCTATATTAGGTGTTATCTCTATTGCAAAAGCAGGAGGTTTTCAAACGTTAGCGGGTAGAGTTCATTCTTCATTTGCAATTATTTTTCCATGTATCGTGTATGTATTTATTGGACCTGGGCTTGGTATACCACGTGCGGGAAGTTTAGCCTTTGAAATGGGGCCAGGTCAGTTATTCCCTGAAGCAGGAAGCGGAGTATTATTGTTTTATACAGTTATTTTCTTTAGTATTGTTTATTGGTTAAGTTTATCACCATCTAAGTTAATGGGTTTGTTTGGGAAAGTTTTAACACCATTATTATTATGTATGATTGCCATTATTTTTATAAAAAGTATGTTTACATCAGTAGGTGGCGTGAAAGAGGCTGCGGGGAATTATGGACAAGCTCCTATGTTTCAAGGATTTTTAGATGGATATTTAACAATGGACGCGTTAGCTGCTTTAATTTTTGGAATTGTGATTGCAAATGCATTACGTGCAAAGGGTATTGAAGATGATAAAGGTTTAGCGAAATATATGAGTATTGCTGGAATTGGGGCAGGACTATTATTATCTATTATTTATGTCATCCTTGGATATGTGGGGGCAATTAGTGGCTCATTAGGAACATTTGATAACGGTGCGAAAGTGTTAGCACAAGTTATGATTACATTATTTGGACAGGGCGGAGTCGTTTTATTAGGTCTTATTTTTACTATCGCTTGTTTATGTGTTTCAATTGGACTTGTTACGTCTTGTAGTCAATTTTTTGCGAGTGCATTTCCGAAAGTATCTTATAAAGTGTGGGCATTTATAGTAAGCGTTGTTAGTATGATCTTAGCTAATTTAGGATTAACGCAAATTTTAAAAGTATCAGTACCAATTCTTGGATTTATTTATCCAATTGCATTAACGCTTATTATTCTAGGGTTATTCCATAAGTATATTGGGAAGTATGCATACGTATATGCAGTAACTGTTTGGTTTGTAGCAATATTTAGTGCAATTGATATTTTAAATAAAAATGTAATGATGAATCAGTGGACGTCAGTATTAAAATACATTCCATTTTATACAGAAGGTGTTGGGTGGATAGTTCCAGCTATTATAGGCGTGTGTGTTGGTGTCATCGTTAGCATTGTTCTAAATAAGAATAAATGAGTAAAAAGGTGTTTTCCTATTTTGGGAAGGCATCTTTCTTTTTTTGGAAAAAATACTATTGAAAATGAATAGACTAAGAGTATGATAAAGATAATTGGTAATATATAGGTTTAATGAGAGTTACGAATAAGGGGGTAGCGTATGAAGAAGGATTTGGATAAGAAAATAGAAGCACTCGAAACGGCAATTGAAACAATTCAAGAAGCACTTGCTGAATTAAAAGTGAAGCAAAGGGAAATAGAAGTAGAGAACGCTCAGCAACATGTTAGTAAGGAAAAGAAAGAATATATTGAAACGGTAATGGAGGAAAAGCCAAAAGAAGAAATAGTTACGATAAAAGAGCCTGTGCAAGAATATGAGGTAAAACAAGTAGATATATCTGCTTTTAAACCAGAGCCATTTAATATTATTAAGTTTTGTCAAACGTGGTTACCGCGTGTATTTGTCGGTATTATGTTGCTTGGAGTGATCTGGTTATTTAAAGCAGGGGTAGATGCTGGTTTATTAACACCAGCAATACGAATTGTGTTTGGTATCGCATTATCTATCGGTTTGTATTATATAGGAGATATTCAAATTAAAAGAGAGCGGCAGGCGTTAGGATTAGTATTGGTTGGAGGAAGTATTTCGGGGATTGTTTTAACGACGTTTGCGGCACATTATTTGTATGCATTTATTCCGGCAAGTATCGCGTTTCTCTTTAATATTGCATGGGTTATTTTAGGGATTTATTTAGCGAAAAGATATAACTCGGAATACCTTACTATCTTCGTAGCGGTAGGAGCGTTCTTCGTGCCATTCTTGTTAAATAGTACGACTCCTAATCCTTATATTTTCTTCGGATACGAGACGATATTAACACTTAGTTTATTATGGTATGGATTGAAAAATCGTTATAAATACTTATATATGATTTCTTACGCTGTTGCGGCCATTGTTCTTTTTGTCTTCTTTGCTGTTATGTCAATATTAGTAGAGAACTTGCAAATACAGTTAACGATTGTATATGGTTTGATTCATTTACTATTATTTTGGCATATGTTTACGGAGAGAAGTTTTATACCAGAACCACGTTTGGCGATATTTAGTGCGAATGCAGTTTTCTTTATACTAGCTATTGCCAAAATACCTGATTTTACAACATGGGGATTGATTATTAGTGCAATTGTGCACGCTGCTATGTTTGTGCTTGAGTATAGGAAGAATAGACATTCTATATTTACAAATCTCTTATTTGGTTTCGCGATGGGAGCATTTAGTTTAGCGATTTTATACGAGTATAGTTTAGTGAATGCAGCGATCGTACTATTATTACAAGGTTTCCTTGGAATGGTTACTTCTATTAAAGGAAAACAACAGATAAAATTGTATGTTAGTGCAACGATTTACGCGATTGGAATGATACAGACGATTTTTAGTCCGTTTGATCAATTTATTTCGGCAGGCTTTGTTGCTCATCTTATTTTAATAGGAACGTTCTATTATTGCATGAGACAAGCGAAAGAAGTGTTAGCGAGTATTGGTAAGTATGTGTACTCTATAGCGCTCTACTGGTTAATGGTCATTGTATTTATTACAATCACTAGAATTGGTGAAGTTCTTTCTACAGATGGAAGTATAATTAGCGTATCTGTATCGTTATTATGGATGATATATGCGTTATTTGCAGTTTGGTTTGGCCGTTATAGACAGATGAATGAAATATTATATGCTGGATTAATCGTATTAGTAGTAACGGTAGGGAAGTTATTCCTACTTGACTTACCAGAGGTTTCGATGATGATTAGGGCAGTGTTATTCCTAATCGTCGGTAGTATAGGTATCGTTATTTCAAGAATGTTTTTCTCGAAGGAAGAGAAGTGAAAAGAAGGCAATCCATGTATGGATTGCCTTTTTCATTATTTTTTATTAATCGTTACAGTTTCATTATATTTCGTTGTTGTATTTTGACGTAGACGAAGTGTTGCTTGTCCAGTTGTATTTGAATCAATCTGTACATTTACAACTTTCTCAGCAGAGCCTAAGCTGTTTGTTGTGAAAGAGAAGGCACTACTATATCCAAAAGCAGATGGCCAAGTGCCGTTTGTATTTTGAATTTTTGCTACTTGTGTTCCACCAGTAGTGAATATACCTAAAGAATAGTTGTTATAAGTTGTATTAGGTAGTAAGTTGTTTACTTGAATCTTCATTTGGAAAATTTCATTGTTTGGTAGAATGCTAGGGTGTGTAACGACGTAGTCGCTTGTTGTTACCGCACCGTTATAACCGTATGAACCTGGTTTAAAAGTATTTGTATTAAACCATTGATAACCCGCATTTGGTGCACTCCAAGGTTCAGGTTGTGGTTCTGTTGATAAGCTTGGCTGTTCAAATGTTTGTAGAGCTGTAGGTGAATCAAGTTGTAAACCATTTACTTGATCTAAACTTGTAAATGTCTCTTTATTCGATAACCAATTTACGATGTTTTCTAATAAAATCGCATCGTTTTCTTCTTTATAACCATCGTAAGTTTTCTTTGTTTGGCCAGAATCTTCACGAACGTACTTTGGCGTAGCATCTTCAACAGGAGAAGAGTCACCAATAAAGGCAGCTTTTCCAAGTCCTACTTTTGCAATTGCAGCATATGGGCCTTCTGCAATACCACCGCCATTATAAACGCCACTATCAACAGCGTTATTCCATTTTGATGGATTTTCTGGAAGGTAAACAAGTCCTTTTGCTAGTTTTGGGTTTGTAATTGCTAGAGTAGAACCAGCATGCATTGCTACAGAAGAAACACCTTTTGTAATTCCGAAAGATTGTTCAGGCGATACGATTGTTTTCGCTGAAACATCACCAAGTGCATTGTAGCGGAAGCGAATACCGAAGTTGTCAGATAGCCAATCAGAGCTTTCTACTCCTTGCATAGCTTGTGAATTTGCTTCTTCATTAGACATTCCTTTTGCTGGATTATCCCAAGCACCGCGTCTATATCCATTAAATACTTCAGAAGAGTCCCAGCGATTTTTATTACGATCCGCATTGTAATGATCGGCAATAAAGAAGATACTACCGCCATTTTTTACATATTGTAACATAGCGTCCTGCTCAGATTTTTTGTAAGGAATATTAGCTTCTGGAACGATAAATACATTGTAACCTTTTAAGTCTTCGTACGTAATAGGTGTTGATTTACGAAGTTCTTTTACGTGATAACCGTTTTTTGCAATGCCATTTCCGAAGTCAGAAAAGCCGCCGTCAATAACCCAGTCAGCTGTCCCAGCAGTTTGACCGTGTGTATTATCGAATAATACTTTCTTCCCATTGTTTTGATTTACAACTTTTGCAGCAATTTCAGGAGCTGGGTCTACAGAGCTTTCGGCATAAGTAGACGGTATGAACGAGGTCCCTATACTTAGTGTAATTGCTGTTGCTAAAGAAAATGTAATCCATTTTTTATTCTTCATAGAAGAATCCCCCTAATAATAAATATATGTGCTTTAATAATGTAATTTATTTTTCTGTAAAAATAAAGACGGAAAACATAAAAAATATTAAAAGATTGTAAAAATACCGTGAATTTTGTTGAGAAATATTTATATAGATATAAAAACACCCCTTCCAAGTAATAAGGAAGGGGTGCTTTGCTTAACTAATTTTTGAGTTAGGTGTTTCATCAATCTTATGAAACCCTTTCATGTAATATACGATTGCTAAGCCGATAAGCCAAATTGGGCCGACAATCAATGCAATTCGTGTATCTTCTGAATACGCCATTATACCTAGTACTAATACAAGGAAAACGAGTGAGAAATATGAGCTTAATGGGTATAAAGGCATTTTATACGATAACTTTTGTTTATTTTGAGTAGGCAAGCTTTTACGGAATTTAATTTGAGCGACTAATATAATGCCCCAAGTCCAAATTGCGCCGAAAGTTGAAATGCTAGTAAGCCATGTAAATACCTTTGCAGGTACGAGATAGTTTAATATAACGCCAATGAGTAAAACGATAGCAGTTGCTACAATTCCTTGGCTTGGAATGCCATTTTTATTTAAACGACCAAATCTTTCAGGAGCTTTTTTCTGCTGAGCTAATGTAAATAGCATACGGCCTGTACTAAATAAACCGCCATTACAAGAAGAAAGAGCTGCTGTTAATACGACAAAGTTAATAATACCTGCTGCTTTTGCGATACCAATTTGCTGGAATGTTAATACGAATGGGCTTCCTTTCTCACCAAGTTCGTTCCATGGATAAATTGCCATCATAACGAATAGAGCTCCTACGTAGAACAGTAATATTCTCCAAAACACGTTATCAATTGCTTTTGCGAGTGTTTTCTTCGGATTTTGAGCTTCACCAGCTGTAACACCGATTAATTCAACGCCTAAATAAGCGAATAGTACCATCTGCATGGAGAGTAGTAACCCAGAAAAACCATTTGGGAACCAGCCACCATGTGACCAAAGATTTGAAATACCAGTAGCGATACCACCGTTTCCGAATCCGAATAAAATAATACCAGCGCCGACAACTATCATACAGATAATTGTGACAATTTTAATAAGAGCAAACCAAAACTCAAGTTCTCCAAATACTTTTACCGATAAGAAGTTAAAAGCGCTCATTAACAATAGAGCAAGTAACGCCCAAGTCCAGCGCGGGATATCTGGAAACCAGTACTGCATGTAAATGCCAGCTGCTGTAATTTCAGCCATACAAGTAACAACCCATAAGAACCAGTAATTCCAGCCAGTAATATAACCAGCGAGTGGGCCGATATAATCATATGCATATTTACTAAAAGAACCGGCAACAGGTTGTTCAATTGCCATTTCCCCGAGAGCTCGCATGATGAAAAAAATAACGAGTCCGGCAATCATATAGCCTAGTAAAATAGAAGGACCGGCTAGTTTAATAGCGGAAGCAGATCCTAAAAATAGCCCAACGCCAATAGCTGAGCCAAGTGACATTAAAGTAATATGTCGTTCTTTTAAACCACGATTTAAAGTTCCAGATTTGTTTGTGTGCTGCATAAGAAGAATCCCCCTTGTAGAGTGAACAATATTTGAATGCGTTTACTGAGTGTTTAACTATTTCAAATTATAAAACATTTCTATCTGTTATGCTACAAAAATAATCATAATGAACTGTACTATATCTGTACTTGTCAGACTTAAACTTAAAATTCGAACTATTAGGGAATATATTGACTCTTCTTTTTATTGATTGTTAAGATTAAGTATTATATTTTCTCACATACTAGTAAGAAAAGAATGTGTGATAATAATTCAGGTGTAGGAAGGGTACATAAGCATGTTTCAATTACAAAAATATAACACTTCTGTGAAGCAAGAGTTTTTAGCTGGCATCACAACTTTTTTTACATTTGCGTATATTCTTGTCATCAATCCAAAAATATTATCTGATGCAGGTGTACCATTTGACCAAGCGTTTACAGCAACAATTATTGCAACCGTTGTTGGAACAGTAGGTATGGCGATTTTCGCGAATTACCCGATTGTTATTGCTCCAGCTATGGGAATGAATGCATATTTTGCTTATTCTGTTGTACAGAAGGCAGAAGGGATTACATATGTAGTTGCCTTTTCAGCTGTATTTGTAACGGGGATTATTTTTCTTTTATTATCTTTTACTTCGTTTAGGCAAAAGTTAATTTTAGCAATTCCTGATAGTTTAAAGCATGCAATTGCAGGTGGAATTGGACTATTTATTGCTTTTATTGGATTGCGCCTTTCTGGAATTATCGTGGATCATCCTTCTAATTTAGTTACGATTGGTGATTTTCATTCTCCAGCTGTTATTTTAACTTTAATTGGTTTAATATTAGCGGCGGTATTAATGGCATTACGTGTGAGTGGTGCATTATTTATTAGTATGATTGTGACAGGAGTTATCGCCTTCTTTACAGGGCAATTGAAGTTTGCTGATAAAATTGTGGCGATGCCTCATTTGCCAGAGGGTATTATCGTTTCAAACCCAATCAATGCATTTTCAGATGTAATTGAATACGGATTATATGGTGTTGTATTTTCATTTTTACTTGTACTTTTATTCGATACAACAGGTGCATTACTTGGTTTAATTAAACAAGCAGGTTTAATTACAGACAATACAGAGAAGCGTTTTGGTAAAGCGTTTATTGCAGATGCAATTGGCGGGACTACAGGTTCTATCTTTGGAACAAGCCCAACAGCAGCGACGATTGAATCGTCAGCAGGTATTGCTGCAGGTGGGAAAACTGGATTAACAGGGATTGTAGTTGTTGGTCTAACAATTATAACGGCATTTTTCAGTCCTGTTATTGCTTCTTTATCAAGTGTAGCCGCTATTACAGCTCCTTCATTAATTATAGTAGGTAGTTTAATGGCACAAAGCATTCGAGATATTAATTGGAATGAATTTGAAGATGCGTTACCAGCATTTTTGATTTTTATAGGTATTCCGTTAACGTCTAGTATTGCAAATGGAATTGCAATTGGATTTTTAGTATATCCAGTTTTGAAAATTGTGAAGGGTAAAGGAAAGGAAGTACATCCATTACTATACTTATTTACAATTTTATTTGGATGTCATTTATTCTTATAATATAGATATAGGAGAGTGAGCTTCTTATGAGAGGCTCCTTTTTTGTGTATAATAAAGTAAAACTATAGGCAGTAGTGGGGATTTATCCCCACTGTGTATTAGCCCGCATCAGTCGGGATAATGGGGAAATTAAATTAATTTCGTAAAATATAAATTACCTAATGGAATATATATATTACAATAAAGGTGGAGGAGGAACATGAATGGCTGTAAGTAAAATAAAAGTCGCGCGTGTTCAGTTAGATTTAACACAGCAACAATTAGCAGAAAAAGTAGGCGTTACAAGGCAAACGATTAGTTTAATTGAGAAGGGGAAATACAACCCATCTTTAGATTTATGTTTGAAAATTTGTTATGCGGTAGATAAAACATTGAATGATTTGTTTTGGGAGGAAAAGGAGTGATAGGGTGAAAATCGTGAAAGATGAACGTTTAATGATTGAAGGGTTAAAACATATTAGATTGGCTTTCATCTTACAAAATATCGTCATACTAGCTATCATCTTTTACCGCTATGTCTTGCAAGAGGCAGGATATGAAAGTGTTTCGGATTTATTAATGATATTTATTGGCGGGATCGTAGTTATTAACTTCTTAAATTTAAAACATTCTGTAGAGGTATATGAGCACACAGGCGGAGTGTCACGTAGATATTTCATGAAATTATTATTAATTCCAGTAGGTATTATTATGGGGATATTAGCTGTTTGTATCATTGTAACACCAGATATCTCGATAAAAGAAATAAGTATAACAGCACTTATTATTTTTGCTTGTTTTTTAGTTCCTAGTTTGTTTATATACATATATATGAAAAAATAAAAAGAGAAGATTGAAATATAAGAAAGGCTTTCCCGTATTGAGGAAAGCTTTTCTTATATCTTTTTATACAAAACTTTATGAAGGCCAATTGGTTTAATTTCAAAAATTTCACCATGCTCCTGAAAGCCTAATCGCTTGTAATAGTCAGTTACAGTAATTCGGCCATTACACCATAGGATGTTTGCTTTCCGTTCTTTTAAAATTTGTTCTGCCTTCTGAATTAAGGAGCTTCCAGCTCTTTTGTTCCGAAAGTTAGGTAATGTTGCCATTCCTCGTAGTCTATAATGGATACCTTTTTGCAAATCAGGATATATTTCTTTTGAGAAGGAAGCGATGCTAATCAACTCATCGTTTATAAAGGCACCTAAGTGGAATGTGTCTTTTTCGTAATCAGAAGAGTATTTACAGTCTGCTAGGGACTGATTGGGACGCAACACCGCTTGGCGTAATAAGTGTGTCTCGGATGCATCAATATACTGCACAGTAATCATGTTATCATCCTTTCTTATAAACCTTTTTCTATAAGTTGTATAAAGAAGTATGCAGGTGCAGCGAGAAGGCCGAGTATACTAGCGGTTCCGAGAAGGAGTGAAAGAAAAAGGAATGAGTATTTAACTCCATTTGATTTTTTCCAACCATAGCTGCAAATTTCAATGCTAACACCGATGAGAATAATGGCGACGAGTACTTCCGCTAATAATAAGAGAGCTAAAGTTACAATAGACATAATGTAATCCATCCTCATAATATGTGATAGTAACATTTTACCATATGAAATTAAAAAAATGCCCCTCAATTATGTGAGGGGCATTTTTTTACTCTAATATGTTTTTTAGTGTATCGATATGCTCTTTTGAACCTGTTACAAGTAATGTATCGCCGTGTTGTAGTCTTGTATCACCATGTGGTATTAATGCTTTATTACCGCGGTAGATTTGAATGACAAGTACATCACCTAAAAACGGAAGGCGGCGAAGCGCAATGCCGTTATATTTATTGCTGCGTAGTTCAACTTCGCGTACTGTTTCGTTTGCTGTTGTAATTAAGCGAACGAGACTAGGTTTATCAATAAGTGCACGTAATAAAATACGTGTAGAGTTAATTGTTGAGAATACAGCGATATGTTCTTGCGTTGCTTTTTCTTGTAGAAGTGGATCTTCTACACTTGCAATAACATGTTCAACACCTAGCTCTTTTGCATGTTCTGCTAATAATAAGTTTTGTTCATCGTCGCTTGTTGCAACAACGACGCGATCTGCATCAAATGCTGTTTGTTCAGTTAATGATGCGATTGTGATGTCATCTAATTTCACGATAGGGAAGTCATGCGATTTCGCTTCCTCATCATTTATTTTGTTTTGACGCATCATATATAGCGTTACGTCATAATCTTCTCGTTTTAAATCTAGTGATAACGGAAGGGTAATTCTGCTCGCGCCAATAATAGCTACTTTTGGTTTTGGTGTTTCTACTTTTGGGAACATTTTTTTAAACAATATAGGTGCAAAAATACAAGTAATAACTGCGCTTAAAATAAGAGAGGCAGATAAACTTGGACTGATGATCCCTAGTTTTTCACCAATTTGTGCAGCCGCGATAACTAAAGAAAGTGTCGATGTTAATAAGATTGCACTTCCAAGTACGATATTACGTGGATACCATTTTCGTAAGACGAGTGATGGTAAGAGTTTTGAAATAAAGAGTCCTACAATTAAGATTGGGATCATTAGCATGCTAGAAGGCTCTTTAAAAATAGACCATACCTCTAGATTTACACCAACCATTACGAAGAAAATAGGGATGAAGAAACCATAGCCGATGGAATCAAGTTTTTCCACCATATCTTCATTGGGTGATAATAACGATACAAGTACACCTGCTAAGAAGGCACCTAAAATATTTTCTGCTCCAACAGATTCCGATAACCCAACTAAGATTAAAATGAGTGCAAAAACAGCCCGTGTATCAATTTGTACACTACCAGCTTTTAAACTATCTAAGTATGGAATGTTTTTAAAGCGTTTTGCAATAAAGTAAATGACAATACCGGCACCGAATAGAAGAAGTAAGAGCCACATACTTTGGCCGCTTTCGGAATTTAATCCGACGAAAACAGCGAGTAAAATCATTGTAACTAAGTCTGCAATAACAGCAACTAATAAAATGATTTGTCCGATTGCAGTTTTTCCTAGGTTGTTCTCTTTTAGTGTTGGTACAACAACACCTAAAGAAATAGTTGAAATA
Organism: Bacillus sp. AR8-1; assembly: GCF_008042345.1. NCBI lineage: Bacteria > Bacillati > Bacillota > Bacilli > Caryophanales > Bacillaceae > Bacillus > Bacillus sp. AR8-1. The sequence continues at coordinate 24,165 of NZ_QNUB01000046.1, read as the reverse complement.
ATTAAAGTCATGAACATTGCATTATCTACAAATCCTAGCCATACGAATAGTAATGATAGGGCATAAGATAAGATGAAAATAAATAAGAAGATAATGCTTGCTGCTTGAAATGTATTTGGTTCGTTTGTCTTATTTTTTTTCCCTTTTTGTTTAAAGATAGAAAAATCAATTTCTAAACCGCTTAAGAACATGAGGAAGATAAATCCTAATGTTGATAAAACTTGAAGCCACATATCTGGCTCAATAATATTAAACCCACTTTTACCTACAAAGATTCCTGCAATAATTTCTGCAACGACAACAGGAAGTGCTTTTAATTTAAAGCGTTGTAACAAAAGGGGAACGAAAAACGCGATTGCAACGACAACCATAAGTGATAGAACAGAAGTATGATGTTCCATTGCGTTCTCTCCCTTCAAATAAATATAGTACCTATTTAGCCATATAATAGGTAGAAAAGCAACGCATATGGATTCGATTTCATAAAGAAAGACTTTTCTTAACATTTGTCATAATAAGTATATTCTTCATGATTCTGCTGTTAATTCCGTAATGTGGATGTAATGGGGGAGGAGAATAAAAAAAGACTGCTGAGATTCCTCAGCAGTCTTTTTCATGTACATTACATTGAGAAGAAGATCCATACAGTTAAACCAACTGTTGCAGTTGCAACGAAGAAACTGTATATCATTGTAAGAATTTGAACTCTTCCTTCTCCTTCTTTTAAATGCATGAACATAATTAATTGTAACAATGCTTGCGCAACAGCCATTATGATAATAGTTGTTAAGACTGTTGAAAGTGGCAATGTTGTGTAAAGTGCCACGTATAACGCTAGAAACGTTAATGCAAGCGATAAAATAAATCCGAAAACGTGTGACCAAGGGAATCCGCTATGCGCATGCCCGTTTGCTTGATTGTTGTTTTGAGCCATCTACGCCACCATCCCGTTCAAGTAAACTAGTGTGTAAATAAAGACCCAAACAAGATCAAGGAAATGCCAGTATAAGCTGATAATGAATACTTTACGAGCTGTAACTGGTGTTAAACCTCGTTTTAAAATTTGGATAATAACACAAATTGCCCAAATGATACCGCCTGTTACGTGGGCTCCATGCGTTCCAAGAAGAACGAAGAATGCAGATAGGAAAGCACTTGTTTGAATTGTTGCGCCTTCACCGATGTACATAATGAACTCTTCGATTTCAAAGAATAGGAAACCTGCACCTAAAAGTAATGTAAGGATGAACCATCCAAGCATTGCTTTTTGGTTGTGCTTACGCATTTCGTGAATTACGATACCACATGTGAAACTACTTGTTAAAAGTAGTAATGTTTGAATTAAAAGCGTTTTAAGTTCAAACAGTTGCGCTGGAGTTGGGCCATCTGCCGTACGACCAGCAAGGACTAGATAAGAGGCGAAAAGTGTTGCGAACAGCATAATTTCAGCCCCAAGAAAAATCCAGAATCCTAGGATATTCAATCTGCTTTGTTCGGATTGATATTCCAAAGGTAAGCTTTTATCTAAAGCCGCCATGTCATTTCACCTCTCATGCTATATGTTCTGTTTCTTTAATTTCATCAACGCTTACGTAGTAGCCATCATCATAATCGAATGAACGATAGATTAAGCAAGCTAAAATACCAACGCCGCCGATTGCTGCAAGCCAGAACCAGCTAAATACTAATGCGAAACCTGCAAGACCGAAGAATAAAGACGCAATAATAGGCACACCAGAGTTACTTGGCATGTGAATTGGTTTGATATCTTCTGCTGCTGGTGTAACTGTTTCTCCGCGTTTTTTCATGTACCAGAAAGCATCAGCTTCTTTGATTTCAGGAAGTTTCGCGAAGTTGTAATGTTGTACAGGAGATTGAGTTGCCCATTCAAGTGTACGGCCATCCCATGGATCTCCAGTTGTGTCACGTTCACCGTGACGTGCACTCCAAATTACGTTGTAGCAAAGAAGTAGGAAGCCAATACCCATCATTACCGCACCAACAGATGCGATTTGGTTTAGCCATCCCCATCCAAGACTTTCAGAGTAAGTGTACATACGACGAGTCATACCGTCTAAACCTAAGAAGTACATTGGGAAGAAACAGATGTTGAATCCGCTCATAAAGATCCAGAATGTCCATTTACCTAGGCGTTCATTTAACATATGACCAGTCATTTTTGGATACCAGAATGTGAATCCAGCAAGCATAGCGAATACTGTACCTGCGATTAATACGTAGTGGAAGTGAGCGATTAGGAAGTAGCTGTTATGGTATTGATAATCAGCTGCTGCCATTCCAAGCATAACCCCTGTAACCCCACCGACTACGAAGTTTGGAATAAATGCCAATGACCAAAGCATTGGAACTGTAAAACGGATACGTCCTTTATACAGTGTAAACAACCAGTTAAAGATCTTAACACCGGTTGGAATCGAAATCGCCATTGTCGAAATCGAGAAGAATGAGTTAACCGCTGGACCTGCACCCATCGTGAAGAAGTGGTGAAGCCATACGACGAAACTTAGTAAAGAAATTGCAACCATTGAGTATACCATCGCACTGTAACCGAATAGACGCTTACGTGAGAATGTACTAATGATTTCAGAGAAAATACCGAATGCCGGTAAAATAACGATATATACTTCAGGGTGACCCCATACCCAGAACAGGTTGGCCCATAACATCGGCATACCGCCGCTCGCCATCGTAAAGAAGTGAGCATCGAATAGACGGTCAAATGTCATTAATGCAAGAGCAACTGTTAATACTGGGAAAGCGAAAATAATGATAATTGTTGTAATTAAGATTGACCAAGTAAACATTGGCATTCTCATTAAAGTCATACCAGGTGTACGCATTTTTAAGATAGTAACAAGGAAGTTAATACCGGTCATTAGCGTACCGAGACCTGAAATCTGTAATGCAATTGCGTAGTAGTTATTTCCTACGCCTGAAGTAAACTCTGTACCTGCCATTGGGAAGTAAGAAGTCCACCCAGCGTCTGGAGAACCACCGATTACGAAAGCGATGTTGAATAACATTGCTCCGACAAAGAATAACCAGAAACTTAAAGCATTTAAGAACGGATATGCAACATCACGAGCACCAATTTGTAATGGTACTACAAGGTTCATTAATCCCATAACGAATGGCATTGCCATGAAAAGAATCATTACTGTACCATGCGTTGTAAAGATTCCGTTATAGTGTTCAGCGTTTAAATAAGTTGTTTCTGGGAATGTTAACTGTGCACGGATCATTAAACCATCCATACCACCACGGAATAACATGATAACCGCAGAAATAATATACATGGCTCCGATTTTTTTATGGTCAACAGTTGTCAACCATTCGTCCCAAAGCCATTTCCATTTTTTATACTTTGTTAGTACGAAAATGATTGCTAATGTCACAAGAACGATAGAAGCGTCTGCACCGTAAATAATCGGGTCACCTGTGACAAAGAATTCATCAAGCTTCACTGTGTTCACTCCAATCTGTTGGAATAATAGCTATTATTTTTTGTTTTTGTAGTAGTTGTAATCACAATATTCAAGTGATTTTGGATCTACATAACTTAAGTGGTGACTAGAGAACGTCATGCGTCCAACTACACCAGGTTTAATAATTTCGTTGTATTTCTGTTCTGTTAACTTATCAGCAGTTTGTTGTACTTCTTTAACCCACTTGTCATATTTCTCTTTAGTTTTCGCTTCAACTTCGAACTCCATGTGAGTGAATCCTTCACCAGAGAAGTTCGCACTACGACCTAGGTAAGAACCTGGTTTATCAGCTTGTAAATAAAGATCCATAATCATGCCATCCATTGTGTACTTCATACCACCAAGTTCTGGTACCCAGAAAGCATTCATTGGGCCGACAGAAGTCAGTTTGAATTGAATTGGTACACCAGCTGGGATGTTTAAATAGTTAACGGTTTCAATTTTTTCCTCTGGGTAACTGAATAACCATTTCCAGTTTGCAGATGTAACATAAATTTCAACTGGTTTAATATGTTTGGACTCTTTCGGAACCTCTTCCGAAGCATAAGTTGCTTTTACTGTTGGAATCGATAATGCGATAACGATAATAACAGGAACAAGCGTCCAAATAATTTCTAGTAATGTGTTACCGTGTTGTTCAGGTGGCTCATAGTCCATATTCTCTGGTTTTTCACGATAACGAATCAAGATGACTGTAAACAGAATGAATACAATTGCGATAATTAATGACATAAGCAAGAATGACCAAACAATTAAATCATACTGTGCTTTTGCAACAGGTCCTTGCGGATTTAATACTGCGAGTTTTTTATCACAGCCACCGAGGAACAGAAGTAATGATAACGGAAGAAGCGAAGCCAACTTCCAAAACGCTTTCTTTAGTTGCACGATTGAAAATCTCCTTTCTCCTTGGATTGAAACTATGCCAATAAAACAATATAAACCTATTAATTTATAGAAGGCAATAGTTTTTGATATATTGTTAAAAAATAGACACAAATGCACACTTTTTAAGGTGAATATCATTTGTAACTTGATTACATTGTAAACTATTTTCCAGAGAAAAACGTGATTGTGAAAATTTTAAGATAAATAAAGTTATACCAGGATATCCAAGAAATAGAAAAAAGCTATCTTATCATAAGAAAGATAGCTGAATATTTTGTATATTTAGTTTATTTCTTGTGTGACAGTTCGTGGCTGTTCAAGTTTGACAATTTTTTTATATTTAACTTGGTATAAAATGTAACAAATAATCATGAATGGAATGCCACAATAAAGAGCAATTCTTTGATCTGGAATGAAAGCCAAACTAACAAATGTAATGAAATTGAGCGAGAACGCTACGATTGGAACTAGTGGATAGAGCGGTGTACGATATTTTAAATCATTTATGTCGCCACCATTTTTCACGAAATTTCTACGGAAGAAAAACTGTGAAGCGGCGATTGACATCCACACGACAACAGCAGCCATCGCTGCAATAGATGTTAAAACTAGAAAGACAGTATCTGCCGCAAATATACTTGTTAATAAGGAAAGGCTAGCGAAAATTAGGCTGAAAATTAATGCATTTAGCGGTACACCTTTTTTAGTTAATTTCGTAAATGCTGGACTTGCCATTCCTTGTTTTGCCATCGCCCACAGCATACGAGAATTTGCGTATAGACCAGAGTTAGCAACGGATAATACAGCTGTAATAATAACAAAGTTCATAATGTCTGCTGCATATGGGACACCAGCTACATCAAATACAAGTACAAAGGGACTTTCGACTAGATTAGCCTCTTGCCACGGGAGTAAACCTACAACAACTGATATCGCTAAGACGAAGAAGAAGAGAGTTCGCCAAATTGTATTTTTGATTGCTTTTGGAATTGTTTTTTCAGGATTTTCACTTTCTCCTGAAGCGATTCCGATTAATTCTGTTCCTTGGAAGGAGTAATTTACTGTAATCATCGTAAGAAGAACAGCTAATGCACCGTTTGGAAATAGCCCGCCATTTTCAGTGAAATTATGAAGCATTGGAGCTGGCTTTCCATTAAAGTCTAGTAGACCGAACATAACAGCGCCACCAAGTACGATGAAAATAACAATTGTTGCGACTTTTACACTTGCGAACCAAAACTCTGCTTCTGCATATGCTTTTGCTGATAAAGCGTTTACGAGAAAGAGCGCTGCTGCAAATGTAACGCACCAAATCCATGAAGAAACGTCTGGAAACCAGCGTTTCATTAAAATACTTACAGTTGTTAACTCTACGCCAACTGTAACAGCCCAATTTAGCCAATACATCCAACCGACAACAAATCCAAAACCAGGTGAAATGAATTTGCTTGCATAGCTTTGGAATGAACCTGCTTCTGGCATAGCAACGGATAATTCACCAAGACATAACATCGTTAAATACATAACAAATCCACCGACTAAAAATGCAAGAATAGCACCACCAGGTCCGGCATTATGGACAATTTGACCAGATCCCATAAATAGCCCGGTTCCGATAACACCGCCGAGTGCAATCATAAATAGGTGTCTACTTTTCATTGTTCGTTTTAAATCTGTTTGTTCAATTTGTTGATTCATATGCCCCTCACCCCGTATTTTCTTGAATGTGTGAACTTCGTTTTATTCTGAGTTTTTAATCATTAGTGGGGGATGCAACACATACTCGGTTTATTTACTATGAAATGAATGGAGTATGTAAAAAAACGAACTATGACTAAATACTCTAAGAATGTTTGTTAACATGGTGATATCTTCACCATGTTAACAATTTTGATTTTAGCAAAATATTCTGGAAATGTATATTTATTTTTCTTTTTATTAAAAATAATTAGAATTTTTATAATTAATTCTATGAGCGATAATTCACATGATCTTTCTAGCAAACTAGTAAGAAGAAGGGTACAATGATAAGAGTTGTGTCTGTAAAATAATAATTAATGGAGTTTTGTTTATAATGAAAAAGTTAAAATATCTTTTTGTTTTTGGGATTATACTTGCTGCTGCATTTTTTATAGGAAAAGATAAAATTATGCAAAAGGCGCAAGTTCTACGCTTAGAGTTTCTATCTGAAATGAAAGAAGCAGCTATGATTGAGGATGTTCCGTTTATTAAACAATTACCAGAATTACCTCGAGGATGTGAAGTGACAAGTTTAGCTATGTTGTTGCAATATAAAGGTGTACAAGTAGATAAGATGCAACTTGCTAGCGAAATTCATCGCGTTCCATTTGAACAAAATGGCGTACGGGGAAATCCTTACGAAGGGTTTGTTGGAAATATTTATACAAAGGCAGAGCCTGGATATGGTGTATATAATCAACCAATTTTTAATTTGGCAGAAAAATATGTTCCTGAAAAAGTAATTAATTTAACAGGTAGAGACATGCAAGATATATATAAAGTAATTAGTTCTGGTTCACCGGTATGGGTCATTATTAATACGACGTTTAAGCCGCTAGCTGAAAGTAGTTTTGAAACATGGAATACGAGTTCAGGTGAAGTGAAAATTACATATTATGAGCATAGTGCAGTAGTAATTGGATATGATCAAAACTTTGTATATGTAAATGATCCTCTTAAAAATAATCCGCGTTTGGCTGTTCCGCGAGCAGAATTTGAGAAAGCTTGGGAGCAAATGGGAAAACAAGCAATTACTATTTTATAATAATGAAAAAGTCATCTTTTGGGTGGCTTTTTCTTTTTGAGTTATTATTACAGAAAATTTAGAAAATTATTTTAAAAGTTAACAATTCACGTTATAATAACATTTAACTTGGTGAAGAAGGAGTGAAGGGGTATGGATGTTGCAAAGGAATTTGTTTTGTCAAAAAATCAGTTAGTTGAGTGGAGAAGGCATTTTCATAAGTATCCAGAGTTATCTTTTCAAGAAGAAAAAACATCGCAGTTTGTGTTCGATATACTTCGGAAATTCCCATATTTAGAAGTGTCACGGCCGACTAAATATAGTGTGATGGCAAAGTTAGTAGGTAAACATCCGGGCAAAACAGTTGCGGTTCGAGCCGATATGGATGCTCTTCCTATTCATGAAGAAAATGAGTTTGATTTTATTTCTACATATAAAGGTGTAATGCATGCATGTGGTCATGATGGACATATAGCGATATTACTTGGGGTTGTACATAAGTTAGTAGAAGAAAGAGAGAAGATTAAAGGGGAGATTCGTTTTCTATTCCAACATGCTGAAGAAAATTTTCCTGGTGGTGCAGAGGAGATGGTTGCTGCAGGTGTAATGGAAGGTGTGGATTATATTATTGGTGCTCACCTTTGGGCGTCGTTAGAGGTTGGGAAAATAGGTGTTATTTATGGTCCTGCAATGGCTGCACCGGATGTTTTTAAAATTAAGATAGAGGGAAAAGGTGGACATGCTGGAATCCCTCATGAAACGGTGGATAGTATCGCAATCGGAACACAAGTCGTTTCGCAACTTCAGCAAATTGTATCTCGCCTCACGAATCCATTAGATTCGCTCGTAATATCTGTTACGCAATTTCATGCGGGGACAACTCATAATGTAATACCAGAGCAAGCCGAGATTGAAGGGACAGTGAGAAGTTTAAGACATGAATTACGAGGTGAAACAGAGAAGAAGATTGAGCGGATTGTGAAGTATATTACGGAATCTTACGGAGCGAAATATACATTTTCATATGAATATGGATATCGACCAGTTGTAAATGACTATGAAGCTACAGAGCTTATTGAACAAACGGCATTACAACTTTATGGAAGGGATAGAGTTGTTCGTTTACAGCCAACGATGGCTGGAGAAGATTTTTCAGCGTTTTTACAAAAGGCACCGGGGACATTCTTTTTTATCGGAGCAGGAAATAAAGAGAAAGGTATTATATATCCTCACCATCACCCTCGTTTTACGATTGACGAAGATGCATTACCGATTGGAGTGGAAGTCTTTGTATCAGCCATTATGAACTTTATAAGTAAAGGAGAATGAGATGAAGAAAATACACATCCTAGCGCTTATTCCAGTTCTTTGTTTAGTAGTTGGGCCAATATTTGCGAATTCAGTTACTCCTTACGTATTAGGGATGCCCTTTTTATTATTTTGGGTATTATTATCAGTGTTTATTACATCTCTTTGTATGGGGCTTGTGTACGTGTTTGATCCTGCTAATAAGGAGGATGTAAAATGACTGCATTACTTATCATTATTTTATTTTTGTTTCTCGCACTATTTTTAGGGATTCGGGCACAACATGGAAAAGATATGAATTTAGAGCAATGGTCAGTTGGAGGAAGAGGGTTTGGCACTATTTTTGTTTTTCTCCTTATGGCAGGTGAAATTTATACGACGTTTACATTTTTAGGAGGAAGCGGCTGGGCATATAGTAAAGGCGCACCTACCTTTTATATTTTAGGTTATGGTGCTCTAGCTTATCTTTTATCGTATTTTTTATTGCCACCGATTTGGAAGTATGCAAAAGAGCATAACCTTGTTTCGCAGTCGGATTTTTTTGCGAAGAAATACAGAAGTAAGGCGCTTGGACTTATTGTTTCAATTGTTGGTGTTATTTCCATCATCCCATATCTTGTTTTACAGTTAAAGGGACTGGGAATTATCGTTTCAGAAGCGTCTTACGGAAGGGTATCACCTGTTGTTGCGGTTTGGATTGGTGCTATTGTTATAACTATATATGTAATGGTTTCAGGTATACACGGTTCAGCTTGGACGGCTGCTTTGAAGGATATTATGATACTGTTTATCGTTATGTTTTTAGGTATATATTTACCGTATCATTATTATGGAGGATTTCAGCCGATGTTTGAAGCTGTAGAAGCAGCGAAACCAGGATTTTTATCTTTACCTGAAGAAGGAATGAGTATTTCTTGGTTTGTTTCTACTATTATATTAACGGCCCTCGGTTTCTATATGTGGCCTCATACATTTGCTTCTGCTTTTTCTGCAAAAAATGAAAAAGTATTTCGTAAAAATGCAACAATTATGCCATTGTATTCTTTAGTGTTACTTTTCGTATTTTTCGCAGGGTTTGCTGCTATATTGCAAGTTCCTGGGTTAAAGGGAGCGGATGTAGATCTTTCGTTAGTCCGTCTTGCTTTACAAACTTTTGATCCTTGGTTTATTGGGATTATTGGTAGTGCGGGAGTATTAACGGCATTGGTTCCAGGCTCTATGCTTGTTATGGCGGCTTCTACACTGTTAGCAAAAAATATTTATCGAACGATCGTTCCGTCTGCTTCAGATAGACAAGTTGCTAAGATGGCAAAATTATTTGTGCCTGTAGTAACGCTCGTGGCAGTTTTATTTACATTTAAAGGAGGGGAAACAATAGGAGCACTTCTCTTAATGGGGTACAGTATCGTTACGCAACTTTTCCCTGCACTTGTATGTAGCTTGTTTCCGCGCCAAATTGTTACGAAGCAAGGAGCGATTGCAGGAATGGGAGTTGGGCTGTTAGTGGTCGCATATATTACCTTATCTGGCTCAACTATAGCTACGATGTTTCCGAGTTTTCCGCAGTATATAAAAGATTTGAATGTGGGCATAGTCGCATTGTTAATTAATATGATTGTGATGTTTGTAGTTAGTGGATTTACAAAAGGTGTATTTATAAAGAAAAACACTACAATAGTAGAAAAGTAATTCGTTTATTGGAGCTATCTTTGCAAAGAGATAGCTCTTTTTTGTATATATTTTCTTCTATTAGCGGAATCTAACTAAAAACTTGTTGAAAAGGAAGTTAGGTGGGGAAATTGTTAGAGCTTGAAGGTAACTTATTTGAAGTTATGAAAGAAATTAGGGATGAGTTAGGTTCACCTAATGATTTAACAATTAGAGAAGTTGCTCTTGCTGGGAGTTTTACACGTTGTGCGGTTGTGTTTTTATGTGGATTAACAGATAAGGATAATGTTTATAAATATGTCATTCGCACACTGCAATACGAAGAAATTCAAAATGAGGAAGTTGTTGTTCAAACGTTATTGGATCGTTTTATTTCTATCGCAGAAGTGGGTGTAAAGACGAAGTTTCCAGATATTATGAATGCGATTTTAGCGGGAGATACAGTTATATTAATTGATAATATTCAAACTGCTATCGTTATTAATAGTAGGGCTTGGGAGAAGAGAAGTTTAGAGCCACCAGTGACAGAAGATTTAATACGCGGACCGAGAGTTGGATTAAATGAAGATATTAATGTGAATAAAATGTTAATCCGACGCAGTTTACGCGATCCAAAGTTGAGGTTCCAATCTTATATTATGGGGAAGCGATCGCAGAAAGAAGTAACCCTAGTATATATAGAAGATATTATTAATCCTCACATTGTAAAAGAGTTAGATCGCCGTCTTCAATCAATAGTGACAGATATTATTTTGGAAACAGGTACGATTGAACAATTAATTCAGGATAATAATTTATCTCCATTTCCACAGTTTTTGAATACAGAGAGGCCAGATAATATTATAGCGTCATTAGCGAAGGGAAAAGCGGCCATTTTAGTAGACGGATCTCCGTTTGCTCTTATTGCACCGCTTGTGTTTGTTGATATTTTTCAATCTGTAGAAGATCATTACGAGCGCTGGGTGATTGGAACGTTACTAAGATTTTTACGTATGGGTTCAGGTATAATCGCGGTTTTGTTACCAGCTATGTATGTAGCACTTGTATCTTATCATCAAGGACTTATTCCTTCTAAACTGGCTTATTCAATTGCAGGTGCGAGGGAAGGTGTTCCGTTCCCAGCATATATTGAAACGTTAATGATGGCCTTGACTATGGAATTAATACGAGAAGCTGGAATCCGATTGCCGAAACCGATGGGACAAACGATAGGGATTGTAGGAGGTCTTGTAATTGGAGAAGCTGCGGTAAATGCAGGGATTGTAAATCCGTTTTTAGTTATTATTATTGCAGTTACTGCGATTGCTACGTTCTCGCTTCCTGTATATAGTATTACGATTACGTTCCGGATTTTACTTTTCGTCTTTGTATTAGCCGCAACTGCTTTTGGGTTGTATGGGATCATTCTAGCTCTGATTGCACTTGCTGTTCATATTACAAATTTAACAAGTGTTGGTATACCGTATACAACTCCAATTGCTCCTGCATTTTATAAAGATTGGAAAGAAGAATTTATTCGCATACCAAAAGCGATGTTGAAAGATAGACCGGAGTACTTACAAACAAAAGATTCTACAATACGTCCAAAGGAGCGAAAATAATTGAAACCATTTGAGTATGGCGATGAAGAGATTGGATCTCGGGAAATTGGGTTTGCGGTATCATCGACCATTATTGGTATAGGGGCATTGTCTATGCCAAGAGATATCGCTAACCAAACTTTATTTTCGGACGGTTGGATTATCTTGCTTTTGGGTGGACTGATTTGCGCAGTTTTAGGCTGGTTTGTGACGAGAGTGGCTATCTTATTTCCAAAACAAAATTTTGTTCAATATACGAGTGCGCATTTGACGAAGCCTGTTGCATACACAATTAGTAGTATTTTAGTATTAACGTTTGCTGCTTTGACAGCGTATGAATCGCGAATGATTTCAGTTATTTCTCAAACGTATTTATTTAGTGATACACCAATACAACTACTGTCTTTTTTCTTCTTATTAGTTGTTATTTATGGAATAGCAGGATCAAGAGCAGCCTTATTAAGGTTAAATGTTTTATTCTTGCCTATTGTTTTAATTGCGATAGTACTTCTTTCTTTATTGAATATAAATTTAATGGAAATAAATAATTTACTACCAGCTTTTCAAACGAAAGTAAGTCAATATGCTGTTGGAGTTAAAAATTCTATTTTTACGTTTATTGGATTTGAAGTAGCTTTATTTTATGCGGTGTTGCTGAATGATAAGACAGCGAAAAAAGCGCCAATGGCAGTCGCGAAAGCGGTGATGGTAAACGTGCTGTCATACATTTTAATTTATGTAACTTGTATTAGCGTTTTTACGTATATGACAACACGTGGATTGACATATCCAACAATTGAATTAGGGAAAGAAATTGAAATTGGTGGAGGATTTTTAGAAAGGTTTGATGCGATTTTTTTTACGACTTGGATTATTACTATTTATAACACTACAGCAATGTATTATGACGTCGCATCTTTATTGTTTTGTGCTATGTTTCCGAAAGTGAAGAAACAAATTTTTATTTTCATAAGTGCCCCTATTATTTTTATGGTGAATATGATACCTAGTAGTTTAAATACTTTATCAAGTTATGGGACTTATTTAGCTTGGATAGATATGGGGTTTGTTGTGTTAGCTCCTTTGCTCGTTTTAATTGTATATAAAATAAAAAGAAGGAATGGTGGAAATGAAACACCTTCTTAAAATTATAATGGTTATGGCTTTAACTGGATTTATGAGTGGGTGTTCTGAGTTAGAAGAGATAGAAGAAAGAGGATTTGTAGTAGGAGCGGCTTACGATATTGTGAAGGAGAAGAAAGCGAATCCAATTATGAAAGGGACCTATCAGATGGTACTCCCCAGTAAATTGTCTCAACAGGGTGGACAAGGGGGTGGGGATAGCGAAAATTATATTAATGTTAGTGCAAAAGCAGATAGTGTATTTGAACAAATAAGAATAATCGCCAAAAAAATTAGTCGTACATTATTTTTCCCTCATATACAGGTGATTATTTTCTCTGAAGAATTACTTTCACATCCATACATTTTACAAAATACGTTAGATGTATATATTCGCGATCATGAGATGAGAAGAAATATTCGTTTGTTCGTTTCTAATAAAAATGCCGAAGCTATTTTAAAACAAAGTGCCAAGCCTGAAAATTTACCGGCGCAGTATATTGATATGTTAGCTGAACACCCTCCGAAAAATGCCCAAATGATTGAGGCTGCAAGAATTGGTGAGGTGCAGGAAAAGATGATCTCTAACCGAAGTTTTGTATTACCTATTCTGGAACTAACAAAACAAGGAGTACAAATGAACGGTGCAGCATTGTTTCGTGGAAAGGATAATAAATGTGTAGGCAATTTGAGTGGGGAAGAAACAGTGGGGATGAATTATATAATAGGCAAAAAAATTGGAGGTTTTTTTACCATCCGTAAAAAGAATCAACTTATTACATATGAAATTCATAAGTTACGTCGAAAAATTAAAGTATCCACAACGAATGCTACAAAACCAAAGTTTGATATTCATTTATCTCTGGAAGGCACATTGGCTGAGTTGCATTTCAGTGATCATAAAAAGGTTTTGAATGAAAAGCGTTTAGAGAAGGATATATCGGAAGAAATGGAGAAGCGTATTCAAAAATCAATTAAACTTGTTCAAAAAAAATATAAGGTAGATGTACTAGGGTTAGGGGAAGTGTATAAGCGACATAATTATAAAGAGTGGAAAAAGGTAAGTAAGAATTGGGATCAAGGCGAAAATTACTTTAGTAATGCTGAAATTACTGTTCACGTTCATCCAACAATTGAACATTCAGGTTCAGCTTTACCGAAAAGAGTGAAATAAGGTGATGAAAGTTGTTTACTGGATTAGGAATTAGTTGCACGGTATTAATGGCGGTGCTGCCGGGGGCTATTTATTTCATTCATAAAAAACTCACAACGTATGGAGCACAGCCGTGGAATACTGATGTACAAAAAAAGAAACCTGAATAATTTTCAGGTTTCTTTCGTGCAAAGCATATGTGAAGGGGGATGCCTTCTATGTATGCTTTGCTTTATACAAGCCCTAACCAATGTACCAATTGTGTAGAGAGGAATGTAACAACAATGGCGATAACGGTAGGGATTGCAAACGATAAGAATGTCCATTTTGCACTTTTTGTTTCTTTGTATATATTAACAAGTGTTGTTCCGCACGGGAAATGAAGAAGTGAGAACAACATTGTGTTTAACGCTGTTAACCAAGTCCAACCATTTTCTAGGAATAGATTTTTAATTTGATTAAAATCATCTATTTCAGTTAAAGCCCCAGTTGATAAGTAAGACATTAATAAAATTGGGATTACAATTTCATTAGCGGGTAGTCCAAGAATGAATGCAGCTAGAATAAAGCCGTCAAGTCCTAACATTTTAGCAAATGGATCTAGAAAGTTTACAAAATACATAAGTAAGCTTGTGTCACCAATAAAAATATTAGCAAGTAACCAAGTTAATGCAGCTGCAGGGGCAGCAACAACTATAGCTCGTTTTAAAACGTAGATTGATTTATCGAGTGTTGCGCGAACAATTGTATTCCAAACTTTTGGCTTGCGGTACGGAGGTAACTCCAGTGTGTAGTGAGTTGGAACCCCTTTTAAGGCTGTTTTTGATAGTACCCAAGAAACAGTTAATGTCATAATAACACCAATTACAACCATTCCAACTACAACGCCAGCAGTAACCAATGTTTGCATACTGCCTGTATAACCAGCAGCCATAAATAGTGAAGCCATTAAAATTAACATAGGCCAGCGACCGTTACAAGGAACGAAGTTGTTCGTTAAAATTGCTAGCATACGTTCACGTGGTGATTCAATGATACGTGTTGACATAATGGCTGCTGCATTACAACCAAATCCCATTGCCATTGTTAAAGATTGTTTCCCGTGTGCGCCGGATCGTTTGAATAAGCGGTCCATATTAAACGCGACACGTGGTAAGTATCCGTAGTTTTCTAATAGCGCGAACATAGGGAAAAAGATTGCCATAGGTGGTAACATAACGCTAATAACAGCACCGATACCACGGAACAAACCAAGTATTAAAATGCCATGTAACCATTCAGGTGCATGCGCTGCTTGGAACCAAGATGTTAAATATCCTTCGGCCCATCCGAAGAATTCGGCAATCATATCAGATGGTACGTTAGCGCCTGCAATTGTAAGATAAAAAATAATAGATAAAATACCGAGCATAATTGGAAATCCCCAGATTGGAGATGTGAAAATTTTATCTAGTTTTTCGGAACGATATAATTTATCAGTATTTGTATATTGGACAGATTCTTTACATATGCTTGCAGATGTTCGGTAAATATCTCCGACTATATCATCTCGTATATCTTCTTTTGAAAGTGTTTGTGCATGTTGAATAATATAGTCTAATGGAAGAGCTTTACTGGCTGAGTGAGATTCCATTAATTACGACCTCCCTTACAAGTGGTTCATTATGGTGTTTTTGAAGTGTAGTTAAGAAATTTTTATCTCCATCTAATATACGTAACGCAATCCAACGTGCTGGATACGTATCACCGAACACTTTATAAATTTGTGGTTCTAATTCCTGAATCATATTTTCGATTTTTTCGCTGTAAGTAATTTTAATTGGTGTTGGAATTAGTTTTTTATTTGCTACTTTTGCAATAACATTTAGCAAATGACCAATACCTACTCGGTTACGTGCTGAAATTTTAACGACAGGTACACCAAGTGATTTTGCTAATTTCTTTTCATCGATAACAATCCCTTTTTTCTCGGCTTCATCAATTAAGTTAATGCAAATGACTACATTATTTGTCATCTCCATCACCTGGAGTGCTAAATTTAAATTTCTTTCCATAGCAGTTGCGTCTATGACAACTACAGTTACTTCTGGTTTTTCAAATATAATATAATCCCTCGCTACTTCTTCGTCTGCGGAATTTGAGTATAGTGAGTAAGTTCCAGGTAAATCTATTAATGTATAATTACTTCCGTTATGTTCATATTCTCCTTCAGCTTTTAAAACAGTTTTTCCCGTCCAGTTTCCAGTATGTTGTTTTAAACCTGTTAAAGTATTAAATAATGTACTTTTCCCGGTATTCGGGTTACCAGCTAAAGCAATACGATGTTTGCTCATCTGAAATCATCTCCTATTAATACCCCGAAAATAAGGGAGCTTTCTTCTTTGCGCAGTGCAATAGTTGTGTTGCTCACTTGATAAGCGACCGGATCTCCAAGTGGACTGCGTTGCAATACTTTAATCGTTGCCCCTGGGATAAATCCCAAATCTAATAAACGTCGTTTCATAGTTCCTTCTAATTGTATCTTCTCAATTTGTACAAACTCCCCTGTTTTAAACTCGGAAAGGGGTTTAGTATTAGCCGATACCATAAAAGTTACCTCTTCTCTATATTTTTAGTGTTAGTTTAAAAAGTTTCCTTAGGTAAACTTTTTGTTAGTAATATAGTAGACTACATTGGATGATGCTGTCAATTAGTACTTTAAAAATATTCATTTAATTTTAGAATTGTTCCAATTTATTTAGTTGTACTAAAAAATATTACTGAAATTCTTTTTAATGTGCATAAATTAGGCGTGAAAAAGTTACAAAATACAGCGGAATTGTAAATGTAACTTTAACTAAAAGGGAAAAAGAGAGAAAAACATTTACATTGAATTTACATTGTTAAGAATAAATTTACATTACAGCATAGTTAGTGTGGTTTTTGTTTGCTTCTTTAACTACAAATGTTGGGATTCCTAGCTTTTGAGGATGATTATCGTCATTTACTTAAAATTAAAAATTGCTTAACACTCACATAATATTGTTGTCCTACAATGAATTTGTGTTCGAAAGAAAATGAATTCGAAAAGTGATAATCCAAATGGGGGTACAAGACATGGTTATGAAAAAAGGTATTAAATTTTCTTTAGCAGCTTTAGTGGTAGCAGGAGCATTAGTTGGGTGTGGGAAAGCAGAAGATACAACTAGTAAAGAAACTGCTAAAGGAAGCGATAATACAAAACAAGAATTATCAGGTACGATTGCAGCAGCTGGTTCTACAGCTCTTCTACCTCTTGCGGAGGAAGCTGGAAAGAAATTCATGGAGAAAAATTCAAAAGTTTCTATTCAAGTTCAAGGTGGCGGTAGTGGAACTGGGATTAACCAAGTAGCATCTGGTGCAGTACAAATTGGTAATTCAGATGTTCCGTCTGGAGATAAAATAAAAGATGCTGAAAAGGCGAAAGAATTAGTAGATAACAAGGTAGCGGGTATTGCATTCGCTCTTGTCGTAAATAAAGATGTAAAAGTTGATAACTTAACAGTGCAACAAGTACAAGATATCTTCACTGGAAAAGTAACAAACTGGAAAGAAGTAGGCGGAAAAGATGAAAAAATCAACGTAATTAATCGTCCGGCTTCATCTGGTACACGTGCTACATTTGAAAAAACGATTATGAAAGACGCGAAAATTAATGATGGAACTGGTACAACACAAGATTCTAACGGTGCAGTAGAGCAAGCTATCAATTCTACTCCAGGTTCAGTAAGCTATTTAGCGATGTCTTACATGGTTGGAGATAAAAAAGGTGCACTACAAACAGTGAAAATTGATGGTGCTGAACCGAAAGTTGAAAACATTGCGTCTGGTAAATATCCATTCTGGTCTTACGAGTATATGGTAACAAAAGGTGAAGCGAAAGAAGCAACAAAAGCTTACATCGATTATGTAAAAGGTAAAGACTTTGAAAAGCAAGTAGAAGATATGGGCTACATTCCAATGTCTAAATTAAATAAGTAATAAAGTTTTATGGGGCTGGCTGCAAGGCCAGTCCTGTTCATTTCAATCTGTGAAGTGGGGTCTGTCCTGTGATGAAGGGGAAAAAACAAATTAATTACGTGAAAAGTGAATATATAGGAAGATCACTTGTTACGTTTTGTGGTATTTTTATTGTTTTAATTACATTAGCTATTATTGCGTTTATTTGTGGTAAAGGTATTCAATCTTTTACACAAAGTGGTATCTCATTTACTGAGATGTTAACATCGACAAAATGGAATCCAAATGCTGATCAAGGATCCTTCGGGGCTTTAATTTTCATTGTAGGTTCAACTGTGGTTTCGTTAGGTGCGGTTATTATTAGTGCACCAATTGCTATAGCTCTTGCTATATTCATGAATTTAATTTCGCCAAAGTTTGGAAATAAAGTATTGAAGCCTGTTCTAGAATTGTTAGTTGGTATTCCTTCGGTTGTATACGGATTATTAGGGGTTACGATTTTAGTACCACTATTACGTGATTCGTTTGGGGGAGTAGGCTTTAGTTTAATTGCGGGTATTGTTGTATTAAGTATTATGATTTTACCTACTATTGCTAGTATCGCTTCTGATGCAATACGTTCTGTTCCATTTGATTATTTAGAAGCTTCTTATGGTCTAGGATCAACAAAATGGCAAGCGATTAGCCGAGTGATTGTTCCTGCTGCGAAAAAAGGGATTTTAACAGGTGTTGTTTTAGGCTTAGCGCGTGCTTTCGGTGAGGCGTTAGCGGTTCAGATGGTAATCGGGAATACGATTAAATTACCAGAAGGAATATATAGTCCGACAGCGACGTTAACTGGTATTTTAACAATGGACATGACGAATACATTGAACGGAACTGCTTGGAACAATGCGCTATGGACTTTAGCGATGATTTTACTTGTTATTTCATTCCTGTTTATTTTAGTAATTCGAGCGATTGGGCAAAGAGGTGAGCGATAATAATGAATGCAAGAACGGTAAATAAAGTTTGGACGGGTATCTTTTATGCGGTTGCGGCTTTAGTTGTAGCTTTGCTAGTGTTCTTAGTATTTGAGATTTTACAAAAGGGATGGGGATTTTGGGATCCTAATTTCTTGTTTGGAGAACCAAGCAATACAAGAGCTGGTGGTGGGATTGGTCCGCAGTTATTCAATTCCTTCTACATGCTTGTTATAACGCTTATTATATCTATTCCTCTTGGATTAGGTGCTGGAATATATTTAGCAGAGTACGCAAAACAAGGACGTTTTTTAAATTTTGTTCGTCTATGTATAGAGACGATGGCGTCTTTACCTTCTATTGTTGTTGGTTTATTTGGTTTGTTAGTGTTCGTTACAATGACAGGTTGGGGATACACAGTAATGGGTGGTGCTCTTGCTTTAACTATTTTAAATTTACCAGGTTTAACGCGTGTTTGTGAAAATGCGATTTCAGAAGTTCCTCATAATGTAAAAGAGGCAAGTCTTGGATTAGGTGCAACGAAGTGGCAAACAATCGCTCGTATTATTATCCCATCGTCATTACCACAAATTATTACAGGGATTATTTTAGCGGCGGGTCGTATATTTGGGGAAGCGGCAGCATTAATTTACACAGCGGGTTTAACATCCCCGATTTTAAATTCAGCAGCGGATTTCTCAAGTCCTGCGCATCCTTTAAATCCGTTTAGACCAGCTGAAACATTAGCGGTTCACATTTGGAAATTAAATTCTGAAGGAGTTATTCCAGATGCGAAGTTGATTGCGACAAAATCTGCAGCTGTATTAATTATTATGGTATTACTATTCAATGTTATTTCACGCTTGATAGCATCTATATTACACAAGCGCTTTACAGGAACGAAAAGAAAAAGTAAAGCAACGAAAAAGGTAAAAGCGGCATAAATTATAAAGAAGAACTCGCTATTTTATAAGTAGGGGGTT
The DNA here is from genome assembly GCF_008042345.1 of Bacillus sp. AR8-1. Classification (NCBI taxonomy): domain Bacteria; kingdom Bacillati; phylum Bacillota; class Bacilli; order Caryophanales; family Bacillaceae; genus Bacillus; species Bacillus sp. AR8-1. The sequence continues at coordinate 4,253 of NZ_QNUB01000046.1, read as the reverse complement.
CTTTTGTATTTTAATATAGAAGGAATGGATGTAATGATTGTTGAATTTGTGATTAATTATAAAGAAGAACAGATGTAATTTAGAGAGGAGTTTTAATTTGTTTTTTCTGCAAATGTCAGGTTTTCCTGGGTCAGGAAAATCGACAGTTTCTAAGTATATAGCGAAATTAACAGGTGCTGTAATTATAGATCATGATGTTTTGAAATCCGCGTTGTTAAAATCATTAAAAGTAAAAGGAATTGAATCAACGATTGTTGGTGGGCTTGCGTATGATGCCGAATGGGTATTGATTGATTCTTATTTAGAACAAGGGCATAGTGTTATATTGGATAGTCCGTGTTTATATGAGGGAATGGTTGAAAAAGGAATTAAATTATCAACTAAACATGGTGTGAAATATAAATATATTGAGTGTTATCTTAATGATATGGAAGAGATTAATAGGAGACTGCAAACACGTAAGCGTATGATCAGTCAAATTGAAAAGGTGGAGTCGGAAGTAGGTTTTGAAAAGTGGTTAAATGGTAGTCAAAGACCTTTAAATAATGAATACCTTATTGTGGATTCTAGTAAACCTATAGAGCAATATGTGGAAAAAATGATGGATTATATGACTAAGTAGAGAAAAGACGTTATCTTCATTTGTGAAGATAACGTCTTTTGTTTTTAAATATCAGGTGTTTCTGTAGAAGTGCTTATTTTCCTACGGGAGCGTCTTTTTCTCCCGATTTTATCTAATAGTTCATACATAACTGGAACGACTACTAATGTAAGAACAGTCGAGACTGCCAAACCGCCGATGACAACGACGGCTAAACTTTTTGATACCATACTTCCTGCTTGGGATTGGCCAAATAGGAGTGGGAGCATAGCGACGATTGTTGTAATAGCTGTCATAATAATTGGGCGTAGTCTAGTAGAACCTGCTTCAAGTAAGGCTTCTCTAGTTTCCATTCCGTGTTCCCGATTTTGTTGGACTCTTTCTATTAATACAATAGCGTTTGTAACAACAATCCCGATTAACATTAATGCGCCAATCAAGGAATTTATATCAACAGGTGTTCTTGAGATGATTAATCCTAAAATACCACCGACAGCAGCTAACGGTAAGGAGAATAGGATTGCAAAAGGAGCGCGTGCTTGCCCGAAGGTGATAACCATAATTAAATATACAATCCCGATTGCAATCCCCATAATTTTGAATAAATCTGTAAAATTCTCTTGCATAGATTCAGTAGCTCCTGCGATATTTACTTTTGAACCGCTAGGTAAATCTAAGTCAGTTATCGCTTTATTTACTGCTGTGTTTACTTTACTCAAATCTTCATTTGAAGCTTCGGCGGTAATTTGAATTGTTTCTTTTCCGTCTTTATGGAAAATTTCTGTTTGCGTTTGTTTTTCTGAAATAGTTGCGATGTCTTTTAAAGGAATTGGTCCATTAGTAGGTGATAGTATGTTTGTATTTAAAATATCTTCTTTTTTGGTAATGTTTTCCTTTTTATGTTCTATCATAATAGTAGTTTTTTCATTATTAATTGTAATTTCGCCAATAGGTGACTTCTTCATAAGGAATGCTACTTGTTGCGCAGCTATTTCTGGTGTTAAACCTAGTTGTTCAGCCTTTGTTTGATCAATATGAATTTGCCATTCTTTCTTAGAGTCTTCTAAATTCGTTTTTACTTTAGAAAGATCATCCATGCTTTTTAGTTTTGTTTCGACGATAGTAGCCGTCTCTTTTAAATCCGCTTCGTTAGTAGCTGTTACGTTAAATTGTAAGTTGTTGCCGCCGCCAGAGCTTGAATAACTTGTTTTTATATAATCAAGTTCAGCAGGCTCAAAAGTTTTATTTTCCTTTTTTAACTCTTTAATATATTGATCAATATCAGAACCTTTTTTAAAGACTACAAATATACTAGCAAGGTTATTTTTAGTTGTTTGCCCCCATTGTGCATCTTCTGCGCTAGATCCCATTCGTAAAATAACGTCTGTTACATCTGAATTAGAAAGTAATTTCTTTTCGAAATCAAATGCTTTTTGTTTTTGAGCTTCAGCATTATAATCGGCTGGAAATGTCATGTTAATAGATAACATTGTGTCGTCCTCAGATTTTATGTTTGCTTTCGGTAGTAATATATAGGCTGCAATTGATCCTGCAAATAATAAAAATGCAGTAAGTAGAATAATGAATTTATGAGAAAGAGACCACTTTAACGTAGCGACATATCGTGATGAAGAACTTGGCTTTCGATGCTTTGTTTTTTTGAGTAGTAAAAAAGCCATAAGTGGAACGACTGTGAGTGCAACGATTAAGGATGATAGAATAGAATATACAACTGCTAATACCATAGGTAACATTAATTTTCCGATTGCTCCTGATACGAGGCCGATAGGTAAAAAAACAGCGACCGTTGTTAAAGTAGAAGAAGTAATTGCGACGGCGACTTCTTTTGTTGCATCAAGAATAATATTTTTAGAGAAAGAATCTTTTTGTAAACGGCGGAAAATATTCTCGATGACAACGATACTATCATCGACGAGACGTCCAACCGCAACAGCTAAACCACCAAGGGTTAAAATGTTAAGTGTGATGTTAGATTGATGTAGTAAAAAGAGTGTTAATAAAATAGATAATGGAATACTGACAACAGCGATGAGTGTTGTTCGGAAGTTACGTAAAAAGATTAAGATAATTAGAGTTGCAGCGATTGCTCCAAGTATTACTTCTTTTCCCATGCTAGTAACAGCATTTTCAACTTGTTCATGGGTTGAGGCCAAAAGTTTAATGGAAAACTGATTTTTATATTCCTTATTTATCTCTTTAACTTTTTTATCAATCTCTTTTCCAATTGCAACTGCATTTTTGCTCGGTTCTTTCATGATGATTAATCCAGTGCCTTCTTCTCCGTTTATATGTGAGATTGTATCGTAGTGTTGTTTGATTTCGATTTGAGCAATGTCTTGCAATCTCACTTGGGGTACCACAGTGATGTTTTTAATGTCATTTACATTTTTTATGTCCCCAATGATGCGGAGGTTGTATTCTTCCTGATTAACAGTAATTGCCCCAGCTGGAGTAGAAGTTTCTTTTCCTTGTAAAACAGTGAGTACCTGCTGTGATGTTACGTTTTTGTTTTTTAATTGGTTCGGATCAAGTACGATAGATAATTCAGAGGTGGATTTTCCGAAAAACATAACATTAGCAACACCATCAATGTTTTCGAGTTGTGGTACGATTTCTTTTTCAATTTGTTTTTCATCTGCTTTTGAAAACCCGTTTTGTTTCTGGATAGTAATTTGGGCGAGTGGAATCATAGAAGTGTTTAGTTGACTAACTACGGGCTTGGTTACATCTTTAGGTAATTTAATTGTATTGACGGCTTTTTCGACTTCGCGTGCTGCATCTTTCATGTTTGCTTTTGATGTATACGCAATGTCGATACGTGATAATCCCTCGTATGTAGAAGAAGTAATGGTGTCGACGTGTTCTAAATTGCGAAATTGTTTTTCGAGAGGATCAGTTACATCCTTTGTCATCGTTTCAGCGTCGAGTCCTTGAGATAAGGTTGTGACGGTAATTGCTGGATTGTCGATACTTGGTAAAAATTCCATAGGTAATTTAGAGCCGGAATAAACACCGAGTATGGAAATGAGAAAAATCATGATGATAATGGCAGCTCGGTTTTTTAATGAAAACTTTGTTAACCTATCCATAAAATAATTCCTCCATTGGTTTATTTATAGTTGAGTACATCCTTTCTTACTATATAACAAAAAATGGATATTTTTCATTAATTAAATGTAAAAAAATTCTAATAATATTCTTAAGTTTATATTTGCATTGAAATTGTTTAATGTGGATGGGATTTTTTCTTACGGCTAAGTTATATCGTTATTCTATAGAAGGATAATTATTATAAACTTTAATATAGAAGAGAATGAAAACCTGGGAAGGTATTGTGAAATGCAATTTGGTTGAATGAAGTGTAGTAGTATACAATCAGAATAACTATTTTTAGTAGGAAGGATAATAATTCTTTCTATAGAAGAAAGTAGGATAGATAATTTTTTTGTGTTTTTTATAAAAAACACTTGTTATTTAAAAATCATGATGGTATATTAATAAACGTCGCTGATGCGGAAACGCAGAAAACGACAAAAAAGAAATTTAAAAACTTAGTTGACATCGAAAAATGAAGATGTTAATATGATGAAGTCGCTTCTGAAGCGGCGGACAAGTTCTTTGAAAACTGAAC
>NZ_QNUB01000045.1:53622-64581 GCF_008042345.1 Bacillus sp. AR8-1 | reverse complement strand
ATCAATACCGATTTTTTTATTTTGTAAAGTTTTACTTACTGAATAAAGTGAAACTTTAATCAGCAGGGCCCCACCTAACTTCTTTGCTTTCGCTGAATTTTGAGGTGGGGGTCTTACTGCCCACAAATAGCGGGATAAATAGGTGAAAAAGGTGATTGGCATTTGAATAAATCTAAATAGGTCGTTAAATGCTAAGTAATGCAAAGAACAATTGGTAATTTTTACATTGATAAAAAAGCTTGAGCTTCACACTATGTGAAGCTTTACAGTATTGGAGACAAGAACAGGAGGTTGAAAAAATGAAAAAAGCAATAAAGTTTTGTTTAATAGCTACATTATCTACAACGATTATTAGTGGATGCTCTTTTGAGGGTAACAATGAAAATGTTAAAGGGAAAGAAGGAGAAAAAGTAGAGGTACAGAAAAATGCTGGGAAATATACGATGCCAGATGAAAAAGATAAACATGAAGGTACATGGCTACAATGGCCACATGAATACACATATGGTGAAGAGTATAAGCAGGAAGTTGAACCTATTTGGGTTAAGATGGCAAGTGCTTTAACTGAGGGTGAGAAAGTCCACATTGTTGCATATGACCAGGAAGAAAAAGAAAGAATCAATAACCTTTTAACAGATGAAGGGTTAAATATGGAGAAGATTGATTTCTTTATCTCGCCTACTGATGATGTATGGGCAAGGGATAGTGGACCAATTTTTGTTTATGACAGCAATAAAAATCTCAAAATATTAGATCCAGCATTTAATGGTTGGGGGAAGAAAACACCTTATAAAAATGATGCTCAAATACGTAAGAATGTGAGTAAACAATCAGGAATTGAAAGAATTGATTGGGGGAAATTTGTCCTTGAAGGCGGCGCAATTGAATTAGACAGCAATGGGACTGCGTTATTAACTCGAAGTGCGGTAACGAATAAAAATAGAAATCCTGATTTATCAGAAAAGGAAATTGAAAAATATATAAGTGATCTTGGGGTATCAAACTTTATTTGGTTAGACGGAGTACCTAATTTAGATATTACGGACTTTCATATTGATGGATTTGCTAAATTCCATAATAAATCTACCATTGTAACGATCAAAGAAGATGACCTAGCTGAATGGGGTTTATCCAATAAAGATATGGATACATTGTTAGATGCCAAAAATGCTTCAGGACAGAAATATAAGTATGAATACTTGCCGCTTAGTAAAGAAAAGGTTGCTTTAGAGAATGGAAAAACTCTCGATTATAAGGGATCGTATATCAATTATTATATTGGGAATACAGTTGTATTAGTGCCTAATTATAATGATCCAAATGATAAAATCGCAAACTATACGATTCAGAAGTTATACCCAGATCGTAAAGTAGTCGGTATTGATGTGAGGGAGTTGTATAAAAACGGCGGTATGATACATTGTGTGACACAACAACAACCAATTGCATTGAAGTAATTAATTGTAATTTCGTTGTGCTGCTATATAGACAAAATAGGTGAAATCTTATCTTTACCTATTTTGTCATTCCTTATTATTTGTAAAAATAAAATTTAAATATGATGATAATTGAATTGTAGTGTATGTTCGCTTTTCGTTTTATATGGTAAAGGAGAAAAATGTTTGTGTTAAAGAATTTTAAAATAGTGTTTTCGTATTTCCCTATCGTTTTACAGTACATTTTAAATGTAGCTTTAATTTGCTTAGGGGTTGTTCTAAGTGTGTTTCTTATGAAAGAAGTCATTCAGTTTATACAAGAACTGAAATTGGATAGTAATGAATCTAGTTATCATTTAATTGATAGTATCGTCGTATTCTTTTTGTACTTTGAATTCATCGTAATGATTATAAAGTATTTTCAAATGAATTTTCATTTTCCATTACGATATTTTATATATATAGGTATAACAGCTATTGTGCGTCTCATCATTATAGATCACGATAGTCCGTTAGATTTATTGTTATATGCCTGTGCAATCTTTGTATTAATTAGTGCGTTGTTCATTGCGAATTCTAAAATGATGCGTCGGGATTTAGAATAGTGAACATTTGTTGTTGAATTAAATAAGATATTTTATCTTTTTGCAAAAAAGGAGTAACGGTATTGAAAGAAATAATCTTAACCAGCCTCATAATGATAGGGTTTATGATTCTATTATTTAATTGTATACTTTCGTGATTTAAAAGAATAAAAGGTTAATAGAGAAAGAGGTTTTTGTAAATATGGTTCATTACAATAATCAAAATAGTTTACATTTATAAGTTTTGCATTCATAGGTATTGAAGCAATAGGGGTTGAAATTGAAGATCCCTTTGGTCAGGATCCAAATGATCTTCCGCTAGAAGGAATTTGTATAGGAGTAGAAGCGCATTTAGTGAATTTATATAATCAAAACGATCTATTAGAAGTAATGGGTTTGAATCTTGATAAAAAAATCATTTAATCATTTATTGTTGTTTTAAAATATGGTATTTAAAAAACTTGTCAAGAGTCAATTTAAGGCTTAACGTCAGCTTTATATTTTTTATATAAATATATAATATTTCTCCATGCTATAATCCATTCATGAAATATACGCGGTTCATGAGTTGTAATGAAAAGAGAAATGAATTGAGGAATAGTTGGCTTTGTGAAATCAGTTATGTAACTACTATTAAAAAGCGAGGTAAATAATATGGAACAAAAACATAATGGGATTATTTTTACTGCAATACCAGACGAATCGAATGAATATTATCAACCATTTTATGAAGACTTGATTTACTTTAATGAATGTTTAAATGAAAAGAAATCAATTGCGGATCAACTTATATCTTTATCTGTTGAAGAACAAGACTTTCATACGAGCTGTTTTGAGTATGATGATATTTGGCTAAGAGATGTTGCACCGGTTGTCACAACTCATCTAGTTAAATTTAAATATAGACCCAATTATTTGCCAGATGATCAGGGGCGATATTTAGATCAACAGTTTAATAAATGGTTGAAAAAGAATGACTTTGAATATGTGAAATCCCCATTAATATTAGATGGTGGTAATCTTATTTGGAATAAAAAAGATACCGTAATATTAACAGAACGTATATTTGATGATAACGATGATTGGACAGAAGAGGAAATTATTGAGCAGTTAGAATGGGATTTAGATGTGAGCCGAGTTATTATTATTCCTGCTGAAGAAGGGGATGTACTAGCACACGCAGACGGAATGGTTAAATTTATTGATGAACATACAATGTTTATTAGTGATTTTTTAGGGGATCATGAATTTAGATATAGTGTTCAAGAGATTATTCAAGAACAAATGCCAGAAGCTGAATTTATAGTTGTTCCTTCATCATATACAGAGAAAGGACAATATGATCAAGAGATAGCATCAGCAAAAGGGTTGTATATAAATATGTTAGAATCATGTGATGCTCTTTATGTTCCTAAGTTTGGACTAGCTAAAGATGAGGAAGTTTTACGATATATTCAACAGTATACGGAGAAGCAAGTTATTCAAATTCATGTAGGAGAAATATCAACAATGGGAGGCGCAATGAATTGTTTAACGTGGTATTGTCCAAGCCATTTGTTACCTTCGAAAATGAGAAGATTGAAAAATCAGAATGAAGATTTTTCAATGAAGAAGATTTTTGATTGGTTTTAATAAATAAGTAATGAAAAGAAAATATATTCAAGGAGTATTGATATGTATACCATCGCTGAGTTTTCTCGGATTTGTAAAATGAGTACGCGGATGTTAAGACATTATGACAAAGAGGAGATATTAAAACCGGCATATGTGAATCCGGTTAATGGGTATAGGTATTATGAACAAGAGCAGCTGGAAGTAGCATTGAAAATAAAAAAGCTAAGGGAGTATAAATTTCCTCTTCCAAAAATTAAAATTGTTTTGCAGTCATCGGATCAAGATTCGTTTGTTCAACATATACAATCACAAATTATCGAGTTGTCTCATGAAGTGAAGCAAAATTTACAGGTTATTTCAGAAATGAATGAAATGGTAATGGTGAATAGTAGTCTAAATATTGCTCGCCATAGAAGTTACGATATATTAATGGGAATGAGGAACGAAGTAACGATAATTACTCAAAGAGTAAAAATAGATATAGATGATATAGATGATTATTTTTATGACTTATATGAAGAGGTACAAAAAAATAACTTTCAAATAGTCGGTTCGCCATCTGCAGTCTTTTATGATGAAGAATATATTCCAAGTAACAGTGATATTGAATTAAGAATCCCGGTTATGCAGGGGAATGATGAAGATGTAGTACAAGAATATGAAATGAAAAAACTAAGTCCACATCAAATCGTTACTACTATGCATTATGGAAGTTACGACTATATAGGTTACGCTTATATAGCGTTAGAAGAATGGGTTGAAAAAAATGGGTATGTAATAGTTAATTCGCCATATGAGGTTTATATAAAGGGACCTGAATGTGATTGTTTAGCAGAAGAGTATGTGACACAAATTTGTTTTTTAGTTACGAAAATAGAATGAGAATAAGGATTGACATTAACATTATGTCAATCCTTATTCTATGTACGAAAGCAATTTATCATAATAAAAAGGCGAAATAAAGAGTCACCTTATAAAGTTGCTACAAGTAAATGAAGATATTCCTGTTGACCTTAACACGATGTCAAAGTATAGACTGTACGTACATTCATATAAGGGGTGAACACGTATGAGAAATATAGAAAATAGTTTGTTTTATATGCCTGCGGAATGGGAGAAACATGAAGGTACATGGCTCCAATGGCCACATGATAAAGCACATAGAGGTGAAGGTTATAGAGCTAAGTTAGATGATATTTGGATATCGATGGCAAAGGAGCTTCACTATGGAGAAAATGTCCATATTGTTGTATGTGATGAAGAAGAGAAAATACATGTCCAATCGAAGTTAATGGAAGCTAATGTAAATATGGATAAAATTGATTTCTTAATTCAAGAAACTGATGATATTTGGATAAGAGATAACGGACCAATCTTTGTAACGGATAAGGAAGGGAATCGCTGCCTAACGCACTGGATATTTAATGGTTGGGGAAATAAATATCCGTACGAAAAAGACGCTAATATTCCGAATAAAATAAGTGAAATGTATCGCATTCCAAAAGTTGAATCTAGTGTCTGTCTAGAGGGCGGGGGAATTGAGATAAACGGAAACGGGACCTTAATGGCGGCGAAAACGTCTATTATAAATGAAAATCGAAATCCCACACTAAGTCAGAAAGAAATTGAAATGGAATTAACGAAATATTTAGGAGTAACGAATTTTATATGGATAACTGGTATACGCGGAGAAGATAATTATGATGAAGATACGGATTATCATATTGATGGCGCGGCACGGTTTGTAAATGAAAATACGATACTGTATGAATATGATCCTTTCGGTGAAGGAGAGCCATACCTTTTGGAGGCGTACGAAAAGCATTATCAAGAATTGCGACAAGCGAAAAATATAGATGGAAAGCCATTTCAGCTCATTCCAGTACCAGTAACAAGAAAAGTGGTAAAAGAAGCAGACTGTAAGGGTTCATATTTGAATTTTTATATTGGTAATGAAGTCGTATTAGTTCCTGTATATGGTGATGAACATGACAAGTTAGGGCTGCAAATTATTGAAGGTCAGTTTCCAGGAAGAAGAATTGTCGGTATTTATGTGAATGAATTGTATGCGTATGGTGGTATGATTCACTGTGTGACGCAGCAGCATATAGAATAGAGTAATTCAAATGAAGAAGCATGCAGAGCATATACTCTGCATGCTTTTTATAATGCTGAAAACTCCTCAACAAGTTGAGTGAATTGTTTCAATGCACTTTCAATCGGTTCTGGCGTAGTTAAATCAACACCAGCTTTTTTCAATAGGTTTAGTGGATAATCAGAACTTCCACCTTTCAGGAATTCAATATAATTTTTCTGAGCATTCGGATCACCGCTTAATAGTTTATCAGCGATTTGAATGGCAGATGCGAATCCAGTTGCATATTTGTATACGTAAAATGGGCGGTAGAAATGAGGGATTCTAGCCCATCCGTATTTTACTTCTTCATCAAATACAAGTGAATCACCGTTATATTCTTTAAATAGTTTTTCATAAATTTCACTGAAGACTTGTGCATTTAATGGTTTACCTTGTTCCGCCATTTCATGTGTGATTTTTTCAAATTCTGCAAACATAATTTGTGTAAAGAAAGTACCTTTGAATTTTTCAATAAAATGGTTAACTAAATGGTTACGCACGTTCGTTTCTTTTGCTTCTTTTAATAAATAGTGAATTAATAACACTTCATTTACTGTAGAAGCGACTTCTGCCACAAAGATAGAATAATGTGCAGAAATTCTTGGTTGGTATCCATGTGAATAGTGCGTATGCATACCGTGCCCGCATTCATGAGTAAGAGTGAACAGGCTATTTAAATCATCGTGATGATTTAAAAGAATGAAAGGATGAACACCATATACACCAAAGTTATAAGCACCAGAACGTTTTCCTGGTGTTTCTCTTACGTCTATATATCGTTTATCTTTAAAACTTTTTAATGTCTCAATATATTCTTCTCCTAAAGGAGCTAGTGATGCAATCATAATGTCAAATGCTTCACTATATGGGATGTCTTGTTTTGCACCTTCTACTAAATCGACGCCTAAGTCGTATTGTCTTAGTTCATCTACGTTTAATTTTTCTTTTCGAATTTCATTGTATGTATGTAATGTTTGAATGTTTTTTTTCGTTGTATCAATAAGGTTTTCATATACTTCTTTCGGAACCATATCGCCAAATAATGATTTCTCTAGCGCTGATGGATAGTTTCTTAGCTTCGAAACGGTAACATTATTTTTAATAGCAGCGGATAAAGTAGATGCGATGGAATTCTTTAACTGAACATATGGTTTGTAATATGCTTTATAAGCTTCTTTACGCTTTTCACGATTCGTATCTTCTATTAACTTTGCATACATTCCGCGTGTTAAGTTCACTTTTTCTCCATCGTCAGTCGTCACTTCACCAAATAATATATCTGCATTGTTTAACATACCAAATGTGTGCTGTGGAGAAGAAAGAGCTTCACCCATCTGTGATAAAATTGCTTCTTGGTCCTTATTCAATACGTGTTTTTTATAACGATATAATTCAAATAAGTCTTCTTTATAATATTGTAAGCCTTCTGTTTCTTCTATGTAAGAATGTAATGTGCTTTCGTCTATGCTAAGTAAGAAGGGGGAAAAGAAAGATTTAGCTGCACTTACTTTCACGTGTAATTGTGATACTTTATCGACAAGAGATTGCGCGTCAGTATCGCGTGTATCAAGGTCAGATTGTAATCGTGCATAAGCGAACATTAAAGATATTATGCTAGAAATTTCTTCACTCTTCGTTAAATAAGCTAATAAACTATTGCCATCGTGAATATTGCCATTAAACTCGTGTAATTCCTTCGTTAATACTTCAATTTTATGAAAATCACTTTCCCAATCTTCAATTGTATGGTAAATGTCTGTTAAATCCCATTTTTCTATATCAGCTACTTGTAATCGATCTTTAAGTTCTGTCATAATCATTTCCTTTCTAAACATGTAGTTATATTTCTATATAACTATGAAATACAACAAATTGCAAAAAATCCCTGCTGAAAATTGAAAAGCCTTGCTAAAATAACAAGGCTTACATACTTATAGTGTAATTCCAAATTTTGAATGTAAAAGGTTTGTAAATTGCATGTCTGTAACGGTTTCTTTCGTTTTTTTACCATTTTTCGCTACTGTAAGGCTATCTTTCGTTAAAGAGGCATGCCCATCTTCAGTTAGTTTTACAATAAGAGGTAGTTTATTAAAGGGTGACCCTTCATGTTCAACGATAATTTTTTGTGCTGTATTTGCTTTTTCTTCATCCACTTCTTCTATATAAAATGCATAGCCTAACGTCCAATCATCAGCAGAAGATTGATCCAAGAACTCATTGTTTTTCCGCATCTCTAAAATGTAGTTTCCCTTTTCGGTCATTTCTTTACGAATACGATAATCTCCTGTAACAGAGTGAATGACTTCACCTGAGAAAGGGACAGGGGCAAGAGGTAAGTATGATCCGAATCCTACTTCAATTAAATAAAGTTCAGTATGATGTGTTAAAACGGTTGCAATATGGCCAGAATCAACAGCCCATATGGAGTTTGTAGCGTTATAAACTGTTCCTGAAACGAGATGAACATCGAATCCAGAATCTTTCAGGAAGTAATACATAGTAGGATTGAGTTCATAACAAAGACCGCCACGGTTATTTACTAAAATTTTCTCTTTCAAATTTTCTTTTGATATTTCTTTAAAATTCTTTTCGAGAATATTTAAGTTTTCAAAAGGAACAGTTTGTGCCATTGCGTACATAATGTTAGATAAATCTTCAAATGAAACTGTGTCTTTTTCTTCTATATATAATCGTGCGAAAAATTGTTTTTGAAAGTCTGTCATAGAAATCCCTCCGTTATGTTTTTATAGGTAAATTGTAAACAATCTTGAATAGGATGTGAAATTAAAACTACGTTGAATATTTGAAGTGAGATTAAAAATAATGTGGGAGAGTGAGAGATTGCTACTTTACTAACGGTGGAACGAATATTATAATAATTCTGATAAACTATGCAAACGCTTTCTTAGAAAGGGATGGTGTACAGATGTTTAAAAGAGTAACAATAGTCGGATTGTCAGTTGTTATGTTTTTACCTAGTATATATGAGGGGAGTAAAGCATATGCAGATACAGTTAACAATGGAACGTTAATGCAGTATTTTGAGTGGTATGCTCCGAATGATGGGGATCATTGGAATCGTTTGCGTACTGATGCTGAAAATTTAGCGCAAAAAGGAATTACATCTGTTTGGATACCACCTGCATATAAAGGAACTACGCAAAATGACGTAGGATATGGAGCATATGATTTATATGATTTGGGGGAATTCAATCAAAAGGGAACAGTGCGGACGAAATATGGGACGAAAGCACAATTGAAGTCTGCAATTGACGCTTTACATAAGAAAAACATCGATGTATACGGTGATGTAGTTATGAATCATAAAGGTGGGGCTGATTATACAGAAACTGTCACAGCAGTTGAGGTAGACCCAAGCAATCGAAATGTTGAAGTATCAGGTGATTATGAAATTAGTGCTTGGACAGGATTTAACTTTCCAGGGCGTGGAGATTCTTATTCTAATTTCAAATGGAAATGGTATCATTTTGACGGAACAGATTGGGATGAAGGAAAGAAATTAAACCGAATTTATAAATTTAGGGGCATAGGTAAAGCGTGGGACTGGGAAGTGTCTAGCGAGAATGGGAATTATGATTATTTGATGTACGCGGATCTTGATTTTGATCATCCAGATGTTGCGAATGAAATGAAAAAATGGGGAACGTGGTATGCGAAGGAATTAAATTTAGATGGCTTTCGTTTAGATGCTGTTAAACATATTGATCATGAATATTTGCGCGATTGGGTAAATCATGTTAGACAGCAAACGGGGAAAGAAATGTTTACAGTAGCTGAATATTGGCAAAATGATATCCAGACTTTAAATAATTATTTAGCGAAGGTCAATTATAATCAATCTGTGTTCGATGCACCACTTCATTATAATTTTCACTATGCTTCAACAGGAAATGGGAATTATGATATGAGAAATATTTTAAAAGGAACGGTAGTTGCGAATCATCCTACACTTGCGGTTACTCTAGTTGAAAATCATGATTCACAGCCTGGTCAGTCATTGGAATCTGTAGTGAGCCCTTGGTTCAAACCGTTGGCATATGCATTTATTTTAACGCGTGCAGAGGGATATCCTTCTGTTTTCTATGGTGATTACTATGGTACAAAAGGAAATAGTAACTATGAAATTCCAGCGTTAAAGGACAAAATTGATCCGATTTTGACGGCACGAAAAAACTTTGCATATGGTACGCAGCGGGATTATTTTGATCATCCAGATGTAATTGGCTGGACAAGAGAAGGTGATAGTGTACATGCTAATTCTGGTTTAGCAACATTAATCTCTGATGGACCAGGAGGGTCAAAGTGGATGGATGTTGGGAAGAATAACGCAGGGGAAGTATGGTACGATATTACGGGTAATCAAACAAATACTGTAACAATTAATAAGGATGGTTGGGGACAATTCCAAGTAAGTGGAGGATCAGTTTCCATATATGTTCAGCAGTAATTTGGTGATGAAAAAGAAGAGGTAGACTGAAATATAAGTTTTCCTCTTCTTTTTATATTGTGCATATTTATCCCGCTATTTGTGGTCAGTCCGATTGGTGAGGGCTTATTAAAGTTTCACTTTATTTTTCCTGAATCTTTATTGTAATAAAAGAGTTAGTCAACCTTTATAACAACAAGAGAGGCATTGGAGTATATAATGTCACCCGTGGCTTCTCTTATTCGTACTCGAAGAACATCCCCTTGATTTAAAGATAGTAAATCAGTTCTGGCGGATGTAGCTCTTATCCCAGAATCACCACCAACTCGCGTTTCGATTGCGAATTGAATGGAATCGTTTATTGTAAGATTTAATATACTAGACGATATAGCTTGTATTACAAATACAATTGAAAAGGATACAGAGTACACGCCAGTGGTATCAATTGTAATAGAATTATTTAATGGATTTATAGTAGTTCCACTAGCAGGTCCTGGAATGGTAAAATTAACATTTGTATTAACTACTGCTGAAAAACCGATTCCTACTTCAGAAGTTATTGTTCCAAATACGGGAAGGATCCCTAAACCGGTTGCGCCAGTAGGACCAGTTATTCCGATTCCGGTAGGACCTGTACCCCCAGTAGGACCAGTTATTCCGATTCCGGTAGGACCTGTACCCCCAGTAGGACCAGTTATTCCGATTCCGGTAGGACCTGTACCCCCAGTAGGACCAGTTATT
>NZ_QNUB01000045.1:3818-53613 GCF_008042345.1 Bacillus sp. AR8-1 | reverse complement strand
CCAGTTATTATGATGGCGGTAGGACCTGTAACGCCAGTAGGACCAGTTATTCCGATTCCGGTAGGACCTGTACCCCCAGTAGGACCAGTTATTCCGATTCCGGTAGGACCCCAGTAGGACCAGTTATTCCAATTCCGGTAAAACCTGTCGCACCGGTAGGACCTGTGATTCCAGTAGGTCCGGTGGGTAATGTAAATGGTGGAATTGATGGTAGTGTGGGACCGATTAAATTTGGTTCTAGAGCAGTTCCATGTAAAATACTATATTCTTCACTCATATAGTAAACCTCCTATTATTGCTTGTCATAATTATTAAATGTATCAGGGGAAGGAAATGACATTCGCAATAGCGGAGGCGCTTCTTATAATTTCTCCTCAGCGAATATAGGTCTAATTTAAGAAATATTGAAGTGTAGAGTTGCGTACTACTGAAGTATGGCACCTTTACTTCTCACGTAACATATAGTATGATGATTTCAATAAATTAGATTTCAATGACTATAATATAAATTAATGAGAGGTGCTTTTTGTGAGTGCGGTAGGTACTAAATAGGAAAAATTTAATGAAATAAATCAGATAAGAACAGGGGATTTTTATGTATACCATACCCCTAGCTTTGTCATGGATTTATTTCAATACCTATGAAGATACCTACAATACTTTATAAAGCGTGTAATAAGGGGATTGCCATCTGTTTTTTATGGCTTATTTCCTCATATGTTATTACTCATGCCTTGTAAATGTAAAAGCTGCGGTATCCCCGCAGCTTTTTTGTATATATTTTTAATGTATAAAAATGGTAATTAAATAATGTAGAGCTCATTGGAATCTAATGAGTAGGTATCTTCATTTATGATAAAAATCAATCATAGTGAGGAGAAACAAAATGAATACGATGACTTTTGAAAAGTTACAATATAACGAATTAAAGGATATAGTGAAATCTTATTGTGTAAGTGGATTAGGTAAGGAATTAGTAAACAAATTAGAGCCGAGTACGAGTATAAAAGTAGTGAGAAATCGCTTGAATGAAACGACAGAAGCACGAGCTATATTAGATGCAGAAGGGCATGTTCCTTTCTTCGGCATTTCTAATATTGCTAGTACAATTCAAAAATTAGAAAAAGGGATGATTTTAGATCCAGAAGAATTAGTAAGTGTTTCAGATTTTTTACGTGGGTGTAGAAAGATTAAAAAGTTTATGTTAGATAAAGAATTTTTTGCACCAGTATTAGCTTCTTATGCAAATTCAATGACTGAATATAAAAGTATTGAAGAGGAAATTAACTTTTCAATTAAAGGAAATAGTATTGATGTAGCTGCAAGTAAAGAGTTAAAACGAATTCGAAATAATATCGATTCTGTAGATGGGAAAATAAAAGAACGTTTAACGAAGTTTTTAAATAGTAGTGCAAATAAGAAATTCATTCAGGAATTCTTTATTAGTAAAAAGGATGACCGTTATACGATTCCAATTAAATCTTCCTATAAAAATCAAGTTGCTGGAAGTATTATTGAAGCCTCGGCAAAAGGTTCTACTGTATTTATAGAACCGCATACGGTTACGAAATTGAATGCAGAATTAGCAGGTTTGAAAGCAGAAGAAGCGCTTGAAGAGTATCAGATTTTAGCGACTTTATCAGGAATGGTCTTAGAAAACATATATAGTATAAAGATTAACATGGAGCTAATTAGTCAGTATGATATGGTATTTGCGAAAGCGAAGTTTAGTAAATCGATTGATGGAATAGAACCGAAGTTAAACGATCATGGCTACATTCATTTAGTGAATTGTAAGCATCCGCTTTTAACAGGGCAAGTTGTACCGTTACATTTTAAAATTGGTCAAGAGTATCGTAGTTTAATTATTACAGGGCCGAATGCGGGCGGAAAGACAATTGTGTTAAAAACGATTGGATTGTTAACATTAGCTACAATGTCAGGTCTTCATATTGCAGGAGATAAAGGTACAGAAATCGCTATTTTCGAAAATGTATTCGTAGATATTGGTGATAATCAAAGTATTGAAAATGCACTAAGTACATTTTCGTCTCATATGAAAAATCTTTCTGAGATTATGAGGATGTCAAATAATAATACGTTACTTTTATTTGATGAAATAGGGAGCGGTACAGAACCAAATGAAGGTGCAGCACTTGCAATTTCTATTTTAGAAGAGTTGTACTTTGCGGGATGTATTACCGTTGCGAGTACGCATTACGGAGAAATTAAACGATTCTCAGAAATGCATGATGACTTTATGAATGCAGCGATGCAGTTTAATAGTGAAACGCTAGAGCCGCTTTATAAATTAGTTATCGGAAAATCAGGAGAAAGTAATGCACTTTGGATTGCGAATAAAATGAGCGTAAAAGAACATGTACTGAAAAGAGCGAAAGAGTATATGGGAAATAAAGAGTACGCTTTAGAAAAAGTGAATGAAAGTAAAATTAGAAAACCGAAATTTGTACAAGAAAAAAGAGAATCTCATTATGAGTACAAAATCGGCGATCGCGTTAATTTATTGGATCATGATGATTTTGGTATCATCTATAAGGAAAAAGATAATTTTTATAACGTTGTTGTATATTATAACGGTGAATTCGTTGAAGTAAATGTAAAACGTATTACTTTAGAAGTAGCAGCGAAGGAGTTATATCCAGAAGGATACGATTTAAATACACTATTTGTTGATTATAAAGAAAGAAAAATGCAACACGATATTGAGCGCGGATCGAAAAAAGCACTGCGTAAAATTCAAAAAGAAATAAGAAAGGATAGAGGATAAGTTAAAATGGTAACGATTAGACAAGAACAAAAAAATGATTATAGAAAAACAGAAGAAGTCATAAAAGAAGCATTTTTAAAGGAAGAATTTAGTGATAAAACAGAACATGAACTTGTAAAACGTATTAGAGAATGTGACGCGTTTGTTCCAGAGTTATCAATTGTTGCGGTAGATGAAGATATAGTTGGTCACATTATGTTATCGAAAATTACAATAGAACAAGATGGAACTTCTGTAGAATCGTTAGCACTTGCACCAGTTTCAGTTGCTAGGGGTCATCAGAAAAAAGGAATTGGTGGAAACCTGATTGTAGCTGCATTAGAAAAAGCGAAAGAGCTTGGATACGGATCAGTTGTAGTATTGGGACATCCAGAGTACTACCCGAAATTTGGTTTTAAGAAAGCAAGTGAGTGGAATATAAAAGCACCGTTTGAAGTGCCTGAAGAGGTATTTATGATAATGGAATTAACAGAAAATTCTCTTCGAGGTGTAGAAGGAATTGTACAATATTCGAGTGCTTTTGCTGAGTAGGAGTAACGGTTAAGAAATGTAATCATAAAAGATGCTATCTTTTTGTATGGATATACAGAAAGATAGCTTTTTTATTAAGCGGATCTACTGACGTATATTTTGCTCAATGAATAATTGAGGTGGTAAAATTGATATAGAAACGTAAAGGGAGAGAATGAAATGAATAAGCGAGAAACAGATAGTAATGAGAATGCAGTTACTTTATATGTTACAAGACACGGTAAAACAATATTAAATACGAATCATCGCGCGCAAGGTTGGGCTGATTCTCCATTAGTAGAAAAAGGTGTTGAAGTTGCCACAAATTTAGGAACAGGATTAAAAGATATTCATTTTATGAATGCGTATAGTAGTGATAGCGGCCGAGCGATTGAAACTGCTAATTTAGTATTAAAATATAGTGAGCAATCAAAATTAAAACTTGAGCAAAGAAAAGATTTGCGAGAATTAAATTTCGGTATTTTTGAAGGTGAAAAACTTGAGAATATGTGGGATGTGGTTGGAAAAGCTGCAGGCGTTGCATCACCAGAAGAACTTATGAAGTTTTCTATTCAAGAAGTGATTAATCTTATTAGAGTAGCAGATCCTACAAAACAGGCGGAAGATTGGGAATTATTTTCTACTCGCATAAAAGCTGAGATAGATAAAATTAGTGAAGAAGCTGCTGGAAATGGTGGCGGTAACGTTTTAGTTGTCGTTCATGGGCTTTTGATTACTACCTTAATAGAAATGTTAGACAGTAGCAAAACAAAACTTGGGGTGGAAAATGCTAGTGTGACGAAGATTGTATACCAAGATGGAACATATACAGTCGAGTCGGTTGGAGATATGAGTTATGTTGCAAAAGGGAAAGAAAGTGTGGAAATATAATTAAATCTCAAATAGAAATAAGAAAAGGAAGGTAGAGAAATCTAGCTTCCTTTTCATTTTGTGAATTATGGGATTAATAAAATCTTCCCTGTGCTTTTACGGCTCTCTAATAATTCATGAGCAAGAGCACCGTCTTGTAAAGAGAATGTAGTAGGATTTGAAATGTTTAATTTTCCAGTTGCGATCCAATCGAATAATTGAGTAGATCGTTTTTTACGTTCTTCATAAGTGGTAAGCACGTTCCAAAGGTCTCCACCAGTTAAAGTTTTTGAAGTATCCATAAGCATACGCGGATCAACTGGCGCAGGATTACCACCAGCCATTCCGTAAAATACGACAGTACCGCCAATTTTAGTAGCGTTAAAACTTTCCCCTAATGTAGAACCTACTGATTCATACACAACATTTACTCCAGTTCCATTAGTCATTTCAAGTACTTTCGTATGCCATTCTTCGTTATATAAAGATACGCGATCGGCACCAGCTAATGTAGCTATCTTTGCTTTTTCTTTTGATGATGTAAGACCAATTACTGTTCCGCCCTGTAGTTTAATCATTTGAATAAGAAGTTGACCGACGCCACCAGCTGCAGCGTGTACTAAAGCTATATCACCTTGTTTTAGTTGATAGCTATCGTGCGTTAAATAATGTGCAGTTAATCCTTGTAATAAGACAGAAGCGGCTGTTTCAAAAGAAATAGAATCTGGTAGTGGGATTACTTTTTCAGATGGAACGGCAACTAGTTCTGCATTTGCAAATGGGACGTCCGCAAATGCAATACGGTCTCCTAGGTTGATAGTAGTAACGTCAGCTCCTACTTTTTCAACAATTCCAGCTCCTTCATAACCTAATACATAAGGCGGATTGCCAGCAAGATGATAATCGCCGCGGCGTCTATAAATATCAGCGAAGTTTAATCCGATTGCTTTCGTGCGGACAAGAATTTCATTTGGACTTATGATTGGATCGTGTATTTCTTTATAGTGTAGAACATTAGCGTCTCCGAATGTTTCGAAACAAAGTGCTTTCATATGGAATACCTCCATTTATATTGTTTATAGATGTTCTTTATCATACAATACAAATATCAATAGACAAAGAGGATTATTTCGATGGAATCAATCGAAAATATCGATTGAAAAGAGGGATGATAAATGGAAATAAAACAGTTAATTACATTTAAAGTAGCGGCACATACTTTGAACTTTACACAAACTGCGAAGAAATTAAACTTTGCCCAATCGAGCGTTACAGCACAAATTAAAACATTAGAGGCTGAGCTCGGTACACCACTATTTGAGAGATTAGGGAAACGTCTTTTCTTAACTGAAGCAGGTAGGAAGTTTCAACTATATGCCGACAAGATGATTGCACTCAGTAACGAAGCGAAAATGGCTGTGAAAGATGATGAAGAAATAGCAGGTACGTTAATAATTGGTGCACAAGAAAGTCAATGTACATACAGACTGCCTTCTATATTAAAGAAGTTTAAAGCACAATTTCCTCAAATAAAACTTATATTTAAACCAGCACACTCCAATAAAGATGCGAAGGAACAATTGATGGAGGGGAAAGTAGATCTTGCATTTATTTTGGACGAATGTAAAACAGAAGATGTTTTACATGTGGAACCACTTATGAAAGAAGAATTAAAAGTAGTAGCTGCTCCTATGCATCGTTTACTTGAACAACCTTCAGTTTCTATAAAAGATTTAGAGAGTGAAACACTTTTACTAACAGAATTAGGCTGCTCGTATCGGACTTTATTTGAAGAGCTATTTCGCTGGGAAGATGTATATCCAGCAAATAAAATTGAATTTGTTAGTGTTGAAGCAATTAAACAATGTGTTATTGCAGATTTAGGTATAGCCGTTTTACCAGCGATAGTAGTAGAAAAAGATATACGGGAAGGGACGTTAAAGGAGTTAATGTTAAACGAAACAATATCTCCAATTTATACACAAATCGCTTGGCATAAAGACAAATGGATGACAGTGCCACTGCGACAATTTATTGATGTAACGAGGGAGTTTTTTGTAACGGATTAAGTGGAGAAATATTTATTTTATATAAAAGAAAAAATGGCAATTTTGTATAAAGAATCGATGCTTGAATATAACAAGTATCGGTTCTTTTATGTTTTAAATATAGAATGCTATAAAATGTGTATTTCTCAACTTTTTTTCTTACAAGGATAAGTAAAATTCTTCGTATATTCCAATAATCATAAGGGAATTTACAACGTTTATTCGTTTCTGCAAGATGCCTCTAGGAAGCGTGAAAGGAGGACTTACATAGCAGTATAGCTTGTCTTTAGTATACGTACTTATTGTGAGGAGGAATTTAAAATGTTTAAAAAGTTAATGAAAGTATGCGTGTTAAGTGCGGCAAGTATAGGTGTATTATTTAGTTTTCAAGGAAGTACATTTGCAGCTACTGATTTAAGTAGTTATTATGATGGGAAAAATCCAGCAACAACGAAAGTATACGGGGGAAGTACGACGTGTGATGCAGATGGATTTAATGCAAAATCTACAGCTGTATATGAAGGTAGTAAAAAAGTAGGGACAGTGTATTTACGTTACAGTAATAAATGTCATGCAGCATGGGCTAAGTTTGTTTTAGATCAACCAGCACCAGCTGTTTCGGGAGGAGTGTACGCGTACGCTGTTGTGAATAAATACAAAAATGGTGTATTCCAAAAATCAGTTACTTCTAATCAGGGGAACGGCACAATAAAAACAGGTCAAACGAGCACTTATACAGGAATGGTATTTGATTTAACTGCTGATTTCGGATACACAGCAGATGCTGAAGCAGTTACGTTTAATAACGGTTACGGGAAAACAGCACGTTATTAATAAAGGAGTGAAATGATATGAAACTTTTAAAAAAGACGAGTGCATGTTTATTGCTATCTTTACTCGTTGTAACTAGTATGTTTAGCGCGACTAATAGCGATAAAGTATACGCAGAAGACCATTCATATGATGGGAAAAGTCCTTATTATAACAGCTGTGATCAATCTGCAGTAACGAAAGAAAAGAAGTGGATTGATTCAAATTCTTATGTGGAATTAAAATTTAGCACGACGTGTAAGACAGCGTGGGCAAAAGTTACTGTAACTCGCCTGGCAGTTTATAATAACGAAGCTGATGCAAGGATTGTTAGAAAAACAGATGGAAAGGCATACACTTGTGGAAGTGCTGGAGGAAATGGTGTTGTAAATAAAGGGCAAACATCATGCTATACGCCAATGGTATATGACTTAGATCCAAGAAAGGCACAAGCGCAGGGGAAACATGCAATACCAAATAGTGATGCATATAATTATGCTGAGACTATTTGGTATTGATGAGGATATGGAGATTGTAAGATAGAATATTTTAAGAGCATGTTTTGATTGGATTTCAAAACATGCTCGATTTGTATTCATTCTAATTTTTTCGGTAATCATGGACCATTGAATTAACTAAGGTCTGTATCAGGAGGATTGTATCCAAGGTGACGAGCCATAGATACAATTTGTCCTTTATGGTGAAATTCATGCGTCTCCGTATGAGTTAAAAGCCATAGCGGAGTTGTGCTCCAAGGTTCTTTTTGCCATTTCACTTCATTTGCTATATTTTCGAGCCAACGGTCATTGTATTCATCTAAAAAACGTTGTACAGTTTCGTCTACTAACTTAAATCTAGCACGGACTTTTTCCACATCTGCATGCTCAATTTCGTAATCGCTAGCAAATGAAAAATCTGCTCTTTTTTGCTTGAATGCGAATGATCCAAGCCAGTATTGATAGCAATCGGCTACATGAATATGAGTCTTTATAATGCTACCGTTTCCGAAATTAGGAACTGTGCTATGTAATTTTTCTACTGGGATTTCTTCCAAAAACGAAAATAGAGTTTCTCTTGTAGAGCTAATAAGATTATATTGTTGTTTTAAAATATGTAACATGCAAGTACACTCCTCTTTTATTTACATAGTAAGTAATTCTATATTTACGAGGAGTGAACCTTTTTATTATTTTTAATAAGCATATTAGATGTATTTCTTATTTGTTTCTGATAGATTAAACAAGGTGAAATTTTAATAAGTTGAACATTATTAGTTCATAATAAATTGTACATCAAGAAGGGGAACGATAAAATGAATAGACTAGTGGGTTTAAAACAATTTGAAATAACGCGCGGGGCGTTACTTAAATTTATGGAAACGTTAGATGATAAAACTGCGGATACGCAGCCAGAGGGTTTTAACAATACAATTCGTTGGCATATCGGTCACGTGTTAACAGCAGCAGAAGTTTTCATGTTTGGAAAAGAATTCAAACAATTACCAACTGAATATCCAGGTATGTTTGGGTATGGATCACGACCATCTAAATGGAAAACAGAAGGACCATCGTTAGAAGTGTTAACGGCTCAATTAAAAGAACAAGCAAAACGTATTAACGAAATTCCAGCAGAAGCATTTGAAAATAAACTGCCAGAGCCATTCCTAGGATTGGAAACAGTAGGGGAGCTTTACGGTATGATGCTTTATCATGAAGCTGATCATATTGGGCAAATGAAAGCGATGGAACGTATTATTAAAGCTCTTTAGTCTTAATTGCATATAACAAGCGATACAGTTGTAATGTTAAATAATATATACAAAAAAGGTAGATAAATTATTATCTACCTTTTTTGTATAACTTCTTGAAGGATTAGGGATTATCATCGTGGTGCTGATGAAGAAGGATAAGAGAATTTTATAATTTTTATGGTGTGATTATTAATTGTAGTATTCCTAAATATGGAATATATGTATAATGATAGAGAAGAACTAGAAATAGGGGTGAATACTATGATTACATTAGAGCAAAAGTTGGAGCAATATAAACATACATATGTACAGTTAAAGGGAGAACTAAAATGGAAAACGAGTGATTCTCGAACAGGAATGATGATTGCTGCTATGTATGCAGGTAGTGATAAATTGTTTGATCTCGGACGTTTTTTAGAAATTAGTAGTTATATTAAGAATCAGGTAGGGATGTTTTCATACTTAAAGTCTTATCATCGTTTTGTAGTGGCCGCAACATTAGATATTCACTTTACAGATTACAAGGAAGCTTTTCGGAAGTTTTTAGATTTATATGAACAATTGGTCACTGGTGGCTTTAGCCGGAGTATATTTACTTATCTCGCAGCAGCTGTGCTTTTAACAGAAGAAAATGAACAGCATGACACACATATTCAGCGTTCAATGCAAGTATATAAACGCATGAAAAAGGATCACCTCTTTCTTACAAGTACAAATGATTATCCGCTCGCAGTTTTATTAGCAGGACAATCAGAGCATGTAGAAACACTTATGGACCGAGTGGAACGTCTTTATCAGAAACTAGCGACAGCTGGTTTGCGTAAAGGGAATGATCTTCAATTTTTGAGTCATATTCTTTCACTAAAGAAGGATGTCAGGGAAGAACTATTAGTTGCAAAATGTACAAATATATGGAATTTGTTAAAGCAAGAAAAGGTAAAAGTAAAACAGATGCATTACCCAGCTATCGGGCTACTAGCGTTACTCGAGGACGGAGAAAAAGAGATTCATTCTATTCGAGCATTTATTGAAAAATTGCAGGGGGATAAATTGTTCCGTTGGCATACAGATACAACTATTCTTATTGCTATTCAACTGTTCGTAAGTCAGAAAGGTGAGGAAAGTAAAGCTACTAACACAGGTTTACAAACAATGATAGAAGTCCTCATACAAGCACAACAGGCAGCCATGATGGCAACGATTGCCGCTTCATCTGTAGCAACATCTTCTGCTAGTAGCAGTTCATAATGTGTAATTGCTTATACTCTTGTAAATTATAACTCCCTTGATAAGGACGGTTTAAAAAATATTACTAAAAACAGTTAGCTCATCACTCTCTAATGAGTGATGGGCTAACTGTTTTTACATAATCAGCATTATCTTTTTGATTCCTTCAAATGTTTGAGCTGCGTGACAATCATAATGCTAATAACAACGAGTAAAAACCATGAACTAATTTTGCTTAAGTGAACGAGACTCCATGCTTCCCGTTGATTTGGATATTGCCATGCTCCGAAAAATGTTGCGATGTTCTCTGCAATCCAAATGAAAAATCCGATAAGGAAAAAGGAGAGAACGAGTGGCATTTTATATGTAACGCCTTGTAATGAAAATTGTACAAATGTGCGAGAGAAAACAATGAATAGTAGTAAAGTTAATATCCATCTAAAATCGTATGTAAAGTGGTGTGTGAAAAAATTGAAGTAAATCATAGCTCCTAACGGCACGGCAAAAATAGCTTTCGGCCAATGATGCATTTTTAAATGCAACCTTCTCCACGCTTGACATATGTAACTCGCGACACTCGCATACATAAAACCGCTGTATAGCGGAACTCCAAAAACCTTTGAATATGCCTCTTCGGGATAACTCCATGAACCGAAATGTACTTTATATATTTCTAGTAAAAGGCCGATGAGGTGGAAGATGGTAATTACTTTTAGTTCGTCTTTTGTTTCAAGACCCGTCTTGTACATAATCCACTGCATAAGAAGGCATACGATGAGTATGAAATCATAGCGGTATAACCCTGGGATTGAAACAATTTTTGAAAGGGCTAGTGTTAAGAAAATAATGACTGGGAATAAGCAAGATAATGCTTGTTCGTAAGTGAAATGTAGTAGTTGTTTTATATAGAACATTGTGTCACCTTCGATGTTTTTATTGGGAAAATCAAAATAATCAATAAGTATACTACAATTTAAAAAATAATCCAGTAGTCTATTTTGCATGTATTTGTAAGTTTTAGAAGGGAATTGTAATGAGTATTTTAATATTGTAGAAAAGTGAAAAAATAGTTTGCTATTTAAAAAAAGTGGGGATATAATATCTAAATGAAAATGATAATTATTATCAATAATAATTATAAATAAAAAATAATTACAAAAAACAACTGAATATAAAGGATGAAATGAAACATGTTACATAAGTCTACTGTACATGCTGGTAATAACCGCTGGATACATATTAAGTTCATATGTTTCATGAGCTTAACAATTTTATGTTTAATTGGATCTATATTTTTAGCCATTTCATTTGGTGCAAAGGATATTCATTTACAAACGGTGTGGACTGCGGTTTTGGATTACAATCCGAAATTAACGCAGCACCAAATTATTTATGAATTAAGGCTCCCGAGAGTAATTGGAGCAGCAGTTGTAGGGGCAGCTTTTGCGGTCGCTGGAGCGGTTATGCAAGGAGTAACAAGAAATCCTTTAGCTGATGCAGGTGTACTTGGCATAAATGCAGGAGCGATGTTTGTAGTAGCACTTAGTTTTGCTTTTTTTCCGCATATGCCGTATTCCTATTTAATGATTGTTTCCTTTATTGGAGCAGTCTTAAGTACAGTACTTATTTTTGTTATTGGATCAGCAACATCAGGTGGGTTAACACCAATGAGGTTAACGATTGCTGGAGCTGTTATGGCAGCGCTTTTACATTCATTAAGTTCAGGTGTTGCGATTTATTATGATTTAAGCCAAGATTTAGCGTTTTGGTATGCTGGTGGTGTTGCAGGGGTTAAGTGGGAACACTTGAAATTTTTAGTCCCTATTATTCTTATAACGATTATTTTTGCAATAGTGTTAGGGAGATCTATTTCACTCATATCAATGGGGGATGATGTTGCTACAAATTTAGGAGTGAAAACGAACCGAACGAGAATACTAGGGATGATTATAGTAGTTATTCTAGCAGGTGTTTCTGTTTCAGCTGTTGGTTCTATTGGATTTGTAGGACTAGTTATCCCGCACATTGCTAGAAAATTAGTTGGTGTGAATTATAGACTCATTATTCCTATGTCAGCATTATTAGGAGCTATGTTATTAGTTGTAGCTGACCTAGGAGCTAGAACAGTAAATCCTCCTAAGGAACTTGCGATAGGGATTATGGTAGCTCTTGTTGGAGTTCCGTTCTTCCTCTATATAGCACGTAAAGTTGGGAGGGCGTTATAAGTGAAAGATCTTTTTAACACGGATAAAAAGAGAGCTATTACTGTAACTACAATATTCGGATGTGTAAGTATCGCTGTAATTTTAATCAGTCTAAATACAGGGACACTGAGTATAGAGCCACTTAAAGTAATTGAAACACTTTTTGGTTATGGTGATTTTGAGAGCGCAACCGTGCTATATGATTATCGTATGCCAAGAATTATAATCACAATGTTAGCCGGTATTGGCCTTGGGATTTCCGGTGCGATTTTGCAAGGATTATCCCGTAATGCACTTGCAGACCCTGGTATTCTTGGACTGCATTCAGGTGCATCTTTCGGGCTAATTATATTCGTTACATTCTTTCATTCTATTAATGAAAGTGCATCTATTTTAATACCGTTATTTACATTTGGCGGAGGAGTATTAGCTGCATTTCTTATTATTTTACTTGCGAGTGATCGGTCAAATGGTTTACTTCCCATTAGACTTATTCTCGTTGGTATTGCAGTTTCAGCTGGTTTTAGTGCAATTTCGTTATTTTTCTCTCTCAAGTTAAATGATGAGACGTATACATTCGCTTCTAGATGGCTAGTTGGTAACGTGTGGGGAAGGGATTGGATTCATGTCCTTGCATTATTACCTTGGATTTTCATACTAACCCCTTATGCGTGGCTAAAATCTAAAACGTTAAATGCATTGTCACTAGGTGATAGTGTAGCGGCAGGACTTGGTGTTTCTGTTCAAAAAGAACGGTTATTACTTTTAGCTACAGCGGTTGGATTATCTTGCGCAAGTGTATCGATGGCAGGAGGGATTGGTTTTATCGGTTTAGTTGCTCCGCATATCGCAAGGAAGTTAGTAGGTACTACATATCAACACTTTCTTCCTTTAGCTGGCATTATCGGAATGATTATTTTAGTGCTAGCAGATACGATAGGTCGTTCTATATTTGAGCCAAACTCTATTCCAGCTGGTGTAGTAGTGGCGGCATTAGGAGCACCGTATTTTCTTTATTTACTTACAAAAACAAAATAAATACTTCAAAGAGGAGAACATATGAAAAAGAAACTTACTATTTTATTTAGCATGATGTGTATTTTAGTATTAGCAGCATGTGGTCAAACGAAAGCTAATGAAGAGGCAACGAAAAAAACGGAAAAAAGTAATGATCTAAAAATCGCCTCTATGTCCATTCATTTAACAAATAATTTACTTGCATTAGGAATTACACCAGTAGGTTCTGTTATTGGCGGAGATTTAAAAGATTTCTTACCGCACGCAAAAGAGCAGTTGAAAGATACGAAGAAACTTGGTGTTGTAACAGATCCGAATATGGAAGCGTTACTTCAATTGAAGCCAACTGACATTTATGTGGATGAAAAATACGCGGGCAAAGATTTAGCGAAATACGAAAAAATTGCAAAAACACATTCTTTCAACTTAGATGAAGGCACGTGGAGAGATCAGT
This sequence comes from Bacillus sp. AR8-1, assembly GCF_008042345.1. Taxonomy (NCBI): domain Bacteria; kingdom Bacillati; phylum Bacillota; class Bacilli; order Caryophanales; family Bacillaceae; genus Bacillus; species Bacillus sp. AR8-1. Next base: position 39,935 of record NZ_QNUB01000045.1, on the reverse strand, counting down.
TAAAACAAGTTGGTAAACTTGTAAACCGTGAGAAAGAAGCGGATAAATATATTCAAGATTACGAAGAGCAATCAAAACGAGTAAAAAGTTTAATAGATAAAGAATTAGGTAATAACGAAAAAGTAATGGCAATTCGTGTTACTGCAAAAGAATTACGAGTATTTAGTACGAAAAGACCGATGGGACCAATTTTATTCCAAGACTTAGGATTACAACCTGCAAATGGTGTAGAGAAAATTGATGGAAACCGTCCTTTCGAAGTCATTTCACAAGAAGTATTACCTGACTTTGATGCAGATGCTATTTTCGTTGTCGTTAACAGAGATGATAAAGCGAAAGCTGCATTTAAACAACTTCAAGAAACACCAATTTGGAAAGACTTAAAAGCTGTTAAAGGTAAGCACGTATACATTATTAATGACCAACCATGGCTTGACTATTCTGCTTTAGGTAACAAAATGGCAATGGATGAAGCGGAGAAAATGTTTACGAAATAATATAGTTTCGCTATTAGGAAAGGTCCTCTAAATTTGGAGGGCTTTTTATTATTGTTTGAATAAACGAAAAATTATACAATGAAGTTAATTTCGTGTAGAGGAGATGTGCCAATGTCAGCGCTTATTGTAAGTATCCCGTGTATAAAGCAGTTTATAGAATAAGGGGATAAATAGGCTAATAATTATCCCTGTTATTAAAAAAGGGGGAGTTTGAAATGACAATGAATCTTTTTCAAAATAAAACGATTAAATTATCAGCTATTAGAGAAGCAGATGCTGAAGTAATGGCTATGTGGCAAGAAGATAGTGAGTATTTAAGGAATGTAGATACAGATGTAGCATTCCCGCAATCGATACAAGAAATAGCAAGTGATGGGCTATTAAAGGGACGGAGATCGAATAGTGTTTCTTTCATGTTAAGGACAGTTCAAGATGATCGCTTAATTGGTTTTGTTGCAATTCATGGCATAGAGTGGAATAACAGAACGGGTTTATTAGCTATTGGTATAGGAGATGCGAATGATAGGGGGAAGGGATATGGAAGAGAAGCGATCTATCTTATCTTAAAATATGCTTTTTATGAATTGAATTTACACCGCGTCGGTCTTGATGTTATTTCTTATAATAAAGCTGCTATTGAGTTGTATAAAAAGATGGGTTTTCGGATGGAAGGCTGTATGAGAGAAGCGGTTCAAAGAGATGGGAAGTGTTTTGATCGTATCATTATGGGGATATTGCGGGATGAATGGATAGAGCTGCAAGGTTAGAAAGTACATTCAAAATTATATATGTAGTATGCAGGAGATATAATGATAATTGGCGAATTTTTACAATGTACTGATTGAACTTATAAGGAGTCATGAAAAATGAATTTAGAAAAAAGTAAACCAGTAAATGAAGAGGTCGCTGAATTAAAGGAATTAATTAAAGAATTACACGGAAGTGTACATCAACTTCAAAGTGAAGTGCAGCAATTAAGGCATGAAAGACCGGTTGTTGAAGTAAGAAAAGGTGTTCAATTATCACCAGCAATCGTTGGACAAATTGGTGGTATGATATTGGGTGGATTAGCAATTATCGGTATATTTTGGTGATAAAAAAAGGTTTGCAGCACGATGCTGCAAACCTTTTGTATTTGACGATATAATTTCATGCAATACAACTTTTACATTAAATAACGTAAATATATATAAGCATGTGATAACAAGAGTGCAACAATAGTTAATGGTAAACCAATTTTTAAGAAGTCCATATAAGAGAAAGCATGTCCTTCACGTTTTGCAATACCAGCAACGACTACGTTTGCAGATGCTCCGATTAGCGTTCCATTTCCTCCTAAGCAAGCTCCAAGAGATAACGCCCACCATAGTACTTCGATTTGCGGAGAATCGACAGATAGTCCGAGTCCTGTAGCTAAGTCTTGAATAAGAGGAATCATCGTTGCGACAAATGGGATGTTGTCGATTGTCGCAGATGCGATGCCAGATACCCATAAAATAAGTATAGATGCAAATCCGATGTCACCGTTTGTTACGTCGATTACTTCTTTTGCAAGTGAAGAGATAAGTCCGATATCAATTAACCCGCCAACGAGAACAAATAATCCGGCGAAGAAGAAAATGGTTACCCATTCAACGTGGGCAAATACATCTTCAATATCATGTTCTTTCACGCCGATTAACATAAGAAGTGTAGCGCCTGTCATCGCGATAACAGCAGCGTCTACATGAATAATCGAATGAAGTACGAAGCCTAAAATAGTTAGTCCTAAAATCGAAATAGATTTTAAAAGGAGGCTTTGATCTTTAATGTAATCTTTTTCGTTTAATGCCATTAGTTTTTCGATTTGTTCAGGTGTTGTTTTTAGTTTGTTACGATACATGAAGTAAATAATGCCAAGTGTCACGATAGAAATAATAATTACGATTGGAGCTAAGTTAAGTAAAAAGGCGTTAAAGTCTAAATGCTTGTTTGCTGATCCAATCATAATATTAGGTGGATCACCGATTAATGTTGCTGTTCCGCCTATATTTGAAAACAGCACTTCTGAAATCAAATAAGGCACAGGATTTACTTTTAAAATACGTGTAATGGATAATGTAACAGGAACGATTAATAAAACAGTCGTTACATTGTCCAAAAATGCTGATCCGACAGCAGTTAATAGGGATAGTAATAATAAAATGCGAATCGGTTTTCCGCCAGCTGCTTTTGCCGCTTTAATGGCCACAAATTCAAAGACGCCTGATTGACTCGTAATATGTACGAGAATCATCATCCCAATTAAAAGGGTAATCGTTTCCCATTGAATATGTGATGTGAAAGCAGTATGTAAATCTACAACTCCAAAAATAATCATAATAGCAGCACCGAATAGTGCGATTACAGCACGATTCAATTTCTCAGAAATAATAAATCCGTACGTGATTAAAAATACGGCAATTGCAAAATAATATTGCCAATTTGCTACTTCATGTGCTGACTGTTCCAATCATGTCACCTTCTTTAAATTATGTATTCAATTGTCGAAATGTATCTCGCTGCAATAATACGGGATAAAATATATTGTAGCAAATTCAAAAAAGAAAGAAAACTATTTAACAAAGTGAAGGAAAAAATGTATTTTTTACATATCATATAAAAAATATAAAAAACACAGTGCAAATTATTAGGAAAAGTGAGCGTTGTCCTCTAATATAGAGATAGCAATTTACATTATTTTTGCGTAAAATGGTTTAAAGAGGTGAATTCCGATGGAAATAGTAAAAGATAGTTCTCTTATTCAAAATGAAATTGAACGTTTTGTAAATAAAGATGTATATATTCATTTAGAAACGACAAACGGAGCGTATGCATCACACATAAATGAAAAGATGATGACAGTTGGTGCTTTCATTCGAAATGCAATTATCCGTTTTGAACGCGGGAAGATAACTGGAACAAATCCATACCGAGTTGGTCTGAAAATGGATCACGGTTGGGTATATGCTGAAGGTATTACGCACTGGGAAGTAGACGATCAAGAGCGTTTATTACTGGCTGGACATGATAATTTAGGTCGCTTAGCAGTTGCACTTGAGTTGAGCTTAACACCATTTAAATAAGAAGGAGGGAAACTTATGGAGAGACATGTACTTGTTGTATTTCCGCATCCAGATGATGAAGCATATGCTGCGGGAGGAACAATTCGCTTATTAACAGATCAAGGAGTACCTGTAACATATGCATGTGGTACTCTAGGACAAATGGGACGTAACATGGGTAAGAACGTATTCGCTAACCGTGAAACGATTCCAAATATCCGTAAGAAAGAATTGAAAGATGCTTGTGAAGCGATGGGTATTAAAGATTTAAGAATGCTTGGCTTCCATGATAAAACGTTAGAATTTGAAGATGTTGATTTCGTTGCTGACAAAATTGAAGCAATCATTCAAGAAGTAAATCCATCTCGAATTATTACATTTTATCCAGAGCACGGTGTACATCCAGATCATAATGCATTTGGCCGCGCTGTCGTTCGCGCTGTATCACGTATGCCAAAAGAAGAGCGCCCAGTTATCCATGCTGTTGCGATTACGAAAAATCGTGAAGCAGTATTAGGAGAACCGGATGTTGTAAATAACATTAGTGAAGTATTTGATCATAAATTAACTGCATTAGGTGCGCACCGTTCACAAACAGAAGCAATGCTGGAAGACACGCATGCAAAAATAAAAAACAAAGATGCAGCAACATTAAAATGGCTGCAACTTGAACAGTTTTGGACTTATAAATGGGAGTAGGCTAGAAGGATACCTTCTAGTTGCTCTTACATAGAAAAAGCGCCGTCACTTGTGATGGTGCTTTTTCTTGTTGAAGACTATATATTTCTTAGGGTGCTTCAAAAATTTTAAATTAACGTGCAGTATAGCCTCCATCAACAAGAAGTGTTGTACCGTTAACAAAACTAGCATCATCACTTGCTAAAAACAAGACAGCTTTAGCGACTTCTTCTGGTGTTCCAAGTCTGCCTTGTGGATGAAGTGAAGCTAAATATTCTTTTTGTTGAGGATTAACACTACCTAGTAAAGGGGTGTCAATATAACCAGGGCACACCGCATTAATACGTATTCCATATTTAGCGTAGGCAGTACATAAATTTTGAGTTAATAGTTTCACACCACCTTTTGCAGAGGAGTATGCTGTTGGGGTAGGTAATGAAACAAAACTATGAATCGAACCAGCGTTAACGATGACACCACCTGTACCTTGTTTAAGAAATTGTTCAATTGAATATTTATCAGAAAGGAATACCCCAGACAAATTAATATCAATAGTTCTTTTCCACTTTTCATAGGATAATTCGTTTGCCGGTGCATCATCAGCAACGCCGGCATTTGCATACATAATATCTAATTTACCGTATGTACTTACTGTCTCATGAATGAGCTGTTTAATATCTGCCTCATTTGTTACATCGGTTTTAATAAATAACGTATTGTATCCATGTGCATTCAATTCATCTGATAGTTCTTTTCCACGTTCAGAAAAATCAGCAATAACTACTTTTGCACCTTCTTTGATAAAAAGACGAACAGTAGATTCGCCAATTCCACTTGCACCACCAGTTATGATTGCTACTTTGTCTTTTAATTTCATATAAACCTCTCCATTCATCAATGAATTTAAGTCGAATTTTTAAATCAGATTATATCATTATTAACCTTAAATAGTAAGTAGATAGAAGAAACAGTTTGCGTTTACTTAATTGTGAGAGTGCTATTTTTTTATTGTAATTTTTTATACAGTGATGGAAGAAAATATTAATTAGGTCAATTTTATCATCAGATTGAATATTCAGTAAAGTATTCTTGAATAGAGTGAGTGCTGAAGTTAAACTACTAATCTACATAGATAGAACGAGAGAGACTACATATAGTTGCTCTTTTTATTTTATTAATTAACAAATTTTCAAACTTGCTGATGATGTAGTGGACTTAAATAAGTCACTTGTTTTTAAATTGAATCAAAAATAAAAAACAGTAAAAATAAAACGCTTAATAATAATTATTTATTGAAAAACAATAAATAAAATGATATTATCAAATTGAAAATTAGTAAGAGAGGTGCTTTTTATAAAATGTAAAACGAATGTTATGTATTAAAAAGAAATTGATGTAAATTAGAGAAATTATATATATTAATAGAGAAATAAGAAAAGGGAGTTAGAGCATGATTAATAAAACAGTAAAGAAAGTTATCTTGATTGCAGGTGGTTTGTATATTACATATTTAGTAGGTGTAGTTATTTTAGCGGAATCTATACCGTATCCTACATCTCAACAACTTAAAGAAGCCGAAAGAGTAGTTGAACGCTATGTAGGTGAAAATAATGGAGTAAAAATGATAAATACATCTAGCAGCTTCAAGGCTGAGATGTTCAATCATACAATTCATATTGAAGGAAATTCAAAAGAAAATCCGGAACAATTATATCGAATGAATTTAGATCAAGTTTCTAATGAAAGTGAAAAAATAACCGAAAAATCGATAAATACAGTTTGTAAATCAAATGATGGAGGAAAGAATTTTACGTGTGCTGATACTGAATAGCTAAAAGTAGGATCCGTAGCAGCATAGTAACAGTTGATAACCATTACTCTAGTTAAATAGGAAAAAGCCTCGCAGGGGGGCGAGGCTTTAAACAGGGTATTAAAAATTATCGATTCATTAAGAATAACTTCTTTTGAATAAGCTAATTTTAGCATGATAACTCATCTATATGTGTTACGAATTTATGAACAAAAAATCAATGATAAAAATACAGAAAAGACAATAATTTATTTGGAATCTGTATCATTACATAAAGTTTGAGTGAAAAAGAAAGTATACTTTTGTATTGAGGAATAAAGATATAGTCTGCCTACGGAAATAGGCAGGCTATTTTTTTATAAAGAAAAGACAACTTGAGGTAGAGTCCGTGTTAAGAAATAAGATCGTTCAAAAGATAAAGATATTGTATTGAAACACGTCATTATTCGTGGAATAAGTTATATTTTTGATAAAAAATCTTTAAAAAGCATTATAATCCCTAGAAGAGATAAGACTTCAATTGAAAACCAAAATACACTTTTTTGAGGTTTTTTAAACTCCATTAGTATGGAGAAAAATAAAAAGATAGCAATGAGAAATATAATTAAGAGACGAAGTATATCAAACATAAATAGCACTCCTAATAGTTAATTTGTTTTACTATATAGTTATTTCCAATATTACAGAATGTAAGAAGCAACTTATCAATATTAAAGCAAAAAGTTCTCAGAAGCTATGAATTAAAAATAAAATTTTTTTTGAATCACTGAGCACAGGGGGATTATCTATTAATTAGCTTGGTGATTGAAAGAGTAATTTTTTAATCTCTTAAATGTCCGATTGGTTTAACTAAATAATCAGCGGGGAATGGACAAACCACCTACTGATTAGAATTTCACTTTATTTGTTTTCTTTTTTATCTAAATCCTTAGAATTGATATTTAGTAGTGATTTATAAGAAACATATATTTTGAATTATTTAATAGAATAATATATATTTATATTGATTTAGTGATTTTAGTTTGTTAAAAATGGGGAAATCGATATGAAAGTTAAATTTGCCGTAATAAAAGATGAGAATTTTGATTGTAGTATATTGGAAACAAAATTATTGAAAACTTTTAAAGAAGTAGATTGTGAAGCAGATATTGTAAAGGTTGAGGATGAAATTTTTGAAAACAATGATATACAAACGCATTTATCAGAAATAACCATTCATGTTACTGGAAAAAATATTGGATATAGATCCGTTTCAGCCAGTATATTTATTGTTCTAGAGAGTTTATCAATACAGCTATTTCGTATTCATATTAGTATACTTTAAGCAGTTCAAAAAGTGGATTCTTCAGAAAATCATACTGATTATATTGAGTTGTAAATATGAAAACAATAGAAATTATCGTAGGTGCTCCCGAATGTTGGATTGCACCTTGTTTGTTGTTAAATAAACAAGGGATTCCTTTTTAAATTTTAATCTATCTTAACGCTAATTTATAAATAGAAGAATGGAAACATGTGAGTAATTCAATTAGATTGTACAAATAATTTGGTACGCGGATATACGCAATGTATTCACAGGTAAGAGGGTTGTCTCATAATATATATAGATTTTTCTATTAAGATGAACAGAGGGTGTGAATATATGGAAGATGTTTACGCTAAAATTGACAGTCTCAAGGCGGAGCAAAAAGAAATGATGAGAGACATTCGAAATTTAGAAACGCGTACTACTATTAATGAGAAAGACATAGCAACAATCAATAAGCAATTAGAAAAAATAAGTACAAACACTACTTGGATTTTGCGAATTATTATTAGCGCGATAATAATGTCAGTTTTAGGATTGATATTAAAAGGGATGATTTAAAAGAAAGAGGGGAGCTCCCTCTTTCTTTTATGTAAATGAGAAACTATAAATTTTCCGTTTCCTTTTCGTCTGCATACTTATCCTCTAAGGAAATTAATAGAGGGATTGATATAGTTACAAGAATGATTAAAGTGGTGATAAAAGATTTAGAAAGAGAAAAAGAACCTTGAATTAAAGGTGATAAAAACTTGAATGAAAGTATACTTGTTATGAAGGAAATTACTAAAAAGCTCAAAAGAGATATATTTTTATTCTTTATAGATGTCTCTATAAAGTCTTTAACACAGGTTATTACGACAAATATAGTTAATATGATAAGAGAAACAAAATAATGTGTTAAATTCGTCATATTAATAGTAGGATCGTCTATTATGTAAGCAAGTAACTTAGATACTAATATTCCTCCAAACAATAAAATAATAAAAGAAAGTAATCCTTCCAATATATAAGTGCTGAAATTGTCTTTCTTGTTAAAGAGTTTATAGTTTAGAGTAGATTGGGTTATTTGAATTAGGAATAGGGTAATAATCCATACATAATATACAAATGGTAATTCTCCTGAGAATAGAGAAATTAGAAAGTTTACTACTGTCCTTAAAATTTCAATCATTACGAAAGTCCTCCTACTTGTTCAGCTTTATGACATTAGGAATATATGAGTATATCATTTTATAATTAGGTTTATAGATTCAAACTATTTCTAATTATTCCATAATAAGGTGGTTATATCAAGTAGTTATCTTCTATGGCGTGTATTAGTTGTTCACTAATATAAAAAGAACATTTGAACGTTAATACTAGAAAAATAAAAGTAATATGTAATATAATTGAAAAAGTATATTTAAAAATCGATGTTAATATTACCCTCCTATAAGTATTAACATACGTAATTGAGGTGTTTTCTTTGTTGTTTTATGACCGGATTTCTATAATGGCCCCTCCTGTTCCGTAGCTAAGGAAAGTCTTTTTATTTCTGGGATTTTCAAAGTTATAGGAGGGTATGAAAAATGAAAAAAGTCTCAGTACCATCACTTTTGTTAATGATTGTTCTTGTCGCATTTCCGCAAATTAGTGAAACGATTTACACACCGTCTTTACCTGATATTTCAAAGGCGTTACATGTAAGTAATAATGAGGTGCAGTTAACGCTTAGTGTGTATTTTGCTGGATTTGCTTTAGGTGTATTTTTTATTGGATGGCTATCAGATATAATTGGCCGTCGCCCAGCAATGTTATTTGGAATTGTAATATATGGCGCTGGGAGTTTCTTATGCTATATTGCAAATTCCATTGAATTTTTATTGGTAAGTCGTTTTATTCAAGCGTTTGGAGCAAGTGCAGGATCAGTTGTGACGCAAACGATTCTTCGTGAAAGTGTAGAAGGGCATAAGAGGCATGTTATGTTTGCTCAAATCTCGGCAGTCATTGCTTTTACACCAGCGATAGGACCGTTAATTGGTGGCTTTCTTGATCAAATGTTTGGATTTAAAATAGTATTTTTAAGTTTAGTAGTTATGAGTATCGGTATTTTTCTGTATACGTTTGTTTCTCTTCCTGAAACAAAAACGGGCTCAGTAACGAATAAAATAAATGTATTTTCAGTCTTGAAGAGGCTAATTACAAATCCGAAAGTAGTAACATATGGGCTATTAATTGGAGGAGCAAATGGTGTTTTATTTAGCTATTATGCAGAAGCGCCGTTTATCTTTAGTGAATACTTTCAATTATCGCCTAGTATGTATGGATTTCTAGGAATTGTTGTAGCGTCTGCTTCTATTGTTGGAGCGAAAGTTTCGAAACGTTTACTTGCTACTTATAAACCAGAGAAAATTATATATATCGGTTGTCTCGTAATGACAGGAGGAGCTATCCTTTTATCTGTTATTACGTTTGTTGGATCAAATCCAAACATAATATATATGATTGGATTTTTAGTAGCGATGTTTATATTGCTATTAGGAATTGGAGTAGCATTACCTAATTGTTTAAGTTTAGCGTTAGTAGATTTTCAAGATGTCATTGGTACAGCAGGTGCATTGTTTAGCTTAGGGTACTATGTAATTGTAACGATGACAATTTGGGGAATGAGTCAACTGCATACAGGATCGTTAATGGTGATGCCACTTTATTTTCTAGTTATTGTAGTTATAATGGTAGTGTTTACTAGGGTGTTTATCTTTGGTAAGCAAACTTCGAAATCGATTTAAATATGAAATTGTAAAAGAGTCTCATTTTTTAATGAGACTCTTTTATATTTTGGCTGGGGTAAAGAAGTTAGTAGTTTATTAATATATTAAATTTCTTATTGGTATATGAATCGAATGTGTGGGAAATTACGTTATCAACTATAAAGGTTGAAGTATTTGAGATGTGAAACCGAGGAAGATAGCATCTCCTCGGTTATTTATATTGTAATAATATACATGCCGGAATCATATTGAATAGATGTATTTTATTGTTAATTTAGTTAAAAATTAATCAGACTTATGTATAATAATTTATTGAAAAAATAATTGAATTTTTCAGATTAATGAATTAATATAAGGTAAGTAATTTTAAGATTTATAGAATATTGGAAGATGAAAGGTTTTGAGAATTTTATTAGGAGCACAAAACGATTTTAGGATAGCTTTAAAGCTAGTGTAAAATGACGTTTGCTTCATCATTTTCAGGGCCGAAAGGAATTAGGGGAAAGCATCTTGTGTTAAAATGCGGTTATGAATCATCTAAGAGGGGGAAGTGAAGTGGCAAACAAAGAATTGAAAAGAGGTTTAGAAGCACGTCATATTCAAATGATTGCTTTAGGCGGAACGATTGGTGTTGGTTTGTTTATGGGGTCAGCCAGCACAATTAAATGGACAGGTCCGTCAGTAATGCTTGCTTATGCAATTGCAGGTATTTTCATCTTCTTCATCATGCGTGCCATGGGAGAAATGTTGTATATGGAGCCAAGTACAGGCTCATTTGCGACATTCGGTCATAAGTATATTCATCCACTAGCTGGTTATATGACAGCGTGGAGTAACTGGTTCCAGTGGGTTATCGTTGGGATGTCAGAAATTATCGCGGTTGGAGCGTATATGCAATATTGGTTCCCGGATTTACCAGCTTGGATACCAGGTATAATTGCAATGGTTATTCTTGGTGCAGCTAACTTAATTTCTGTTAAGTCATTTGGTGAATTTGAATTTTGGTTTGCGATGATTAAAATCGTTACGATTCTATTAATGATTATTGCAGGATTTGGCCTTATTTTCTTCGGAATTGGTAACGGCGGAGAAGCGATTGGCATATCTAATCTTTGGTCAAATGGCGGTTTCTTTACAGGTGGTTTTTCAGGATTCTTCTTTGCATTATCACTTGTAGTTGGAGCGTATCAAGGTGTGGAATTAATCGGTATTACTGCTGGTGAAGCGAAGGATCCGAAGAAGACACTTACAAGAGCGATTCAAAGTACAATTTGGCGTATTTTAATTTTCTACATCGGTGCTATTTTCGTTATTGTAACTGTGTATCCGTGGGATCAATTAAGTACAATTGGTAGCCCGTTCGTAGCAACTTTTGCGAAGGTTGGTATTACGGCAGCAGCTGGACTTATTAACTTTGTTGTTATTACAGCAGCAATGTCTGGTTGTAATAGTGGTATTTATAGTGCTGGTCGTATGCTTTATACGTTAGGTGTAAATGGACAAGCACCGAAATATTTCACGAAACTTTCTGGAAATGGTGTACCTTTATTCGGTACAGTTGGCGTAATTATCGGTCTGGCGGTTGGTGTTGTTTTAAGTTACATCGCACCGAAAAATTTATTCGTATACGTATATAGCGCGAGTGTACTCCCTGGTATGGTACCATGGTTTGTCATTTTAATTAGTCAAATTAATTTTAGAAAAGAAAAGGGAGCAGAGATGAAAGATCATCCGTTCAAAATGCCATTTGCTCCTGTAACAAACTATTTAACGATTGCCTTTTTAATTATGGTATTAATCGGAATGTGGTTTAACGATGATACTCGTATTTCATTAGTTGTAGGTATTATTTTCTTAGCTATCGTTACAATTAGTTTCTATGCTTTTGGAATAGGAAAGCGAGCTCCGTTAGACGTTCAAAATAATAAAGAGATTTCAAGTAAATAAAGAAAAGGCTGTTCATCTGGAACAGCCTTTTCATATTGTTGCTATTTGTCGATAAATCGATATAATTTGATTTGTGATAGATATATTTGAAAAATCGTTGATATATTGTACGTTATGATAGATATATTCGAAAAATCGTTAATATAATTTCACATACTATCTGTCACTATCATGATTAAAATTTCTCTAATACGATTTTCCCAATGGTGTGCCCGCTTTCAAGTAGTGCATGTGCTTTCTTTAAGTTTTCAGCGTTAATCGGTGTTAATGTTTCATTTAAGGTAGTCTTTAAAATGCCTTCATCTAGTAGTTCGCTTACTTTATTTAATAGTTCGTGCTGCATAATCATATCGCCAGTTTCATACATCGCTTTTGTAAACATAAACTCCCAAACGAGTGTAGCACTTTTACTTTTTAAAATACTCATTTCAAGAGGGTGTTCATTTTCTACGATAGAGCAAATTTTGCCTTGTGGTTTAATGAGGTCACATATTGCTTGCCAATGTTGATCTGTATTGTTTAAGCAGAAAATATAATCTACATCGCTGAATCCAAGGATTTGTAATTGCTCTTTTAAAGGGGTATGATGGTCAATTGTATGGTCAGCTCCAAGCTTTTTAACCCAGTCTATCGTTTCGCCGCGGGAAGCAGTTGCGCTTACATTTAGTCCAGCCCATTTTGCAAGTTGAATTGCGATTGAACCGACACCACCAGCTCCGCCGATAATTAAAATGTTTTTAAATGAATTCGTATCTTTTTTAGTATGATCAATGCCTAAACGCTCGAATAAACCTTCCCATGCTGTAATCGCTGTTAAAGGAATTGCGGCAGATTCAGCATCATTTAACGTTTTTGGTTTCTTACCGACAATTCTTTCATCAACTAAATGATATTCACTATATGTACCTTGTCTCGTAATGCTTCCAGCGTAAAATACTTCGTCGCCTTCTTTAAATAATGTACAACCTTCGCCGGTTTGTACAACAACACCACTAGCATCCCAGCCAAGTATTTTCGCTACATCTTCTTTTTTCTCTTTTGGAGATCGAACTTTTGTATCAACTGGATTAACGGAAATAGCGTTAATTTTTACGAGTATATCTCTTCCTGTGGCAACAGGTTTTTCAATTTCCAGATCAATTAAACTGTTTTCTTCTTCAATAGGTAAGTATTCATGTAAACCAATTGCTTTCATTTGTAATCCCTCCATTAAAGTAAGAATCCTTTATTTCTATATTATAGTTGGTGGAATACTGCTATGTAAAAAAATACCCTCTTTTTTATGCAAGCTGTACTGATAGTCTAGAAGGAGTTTATTTCTAAAAAGAAGAATTTTTTAATGTATTACTTTATCCAAAACTAAATGTAAAGGTGGATACATAATGACAGTAAAGAAACTTTATTTCATCCCAGCAGGTCGTTGCATGTTGGACCATGCGTCTGTTAACAGTACGTTAACACCGGGGAAACTATTAAACTTGCCGGTTTGGTGTTATCTTTTGGAGACGGAAGAAGGTCCTATTTTAGTAGACACTGGTATGCCAGAAAGTGCAGTTAATAATGAAGGGCTTTTTAACGGTACATTTGTTGAGGGACAGATTTTACCGAAAATGACTGAAGAAGATAGAATTGTCAATATTTTAAAGCGTGTAGGGTATGATCCAGAAGACCTTCTATATATTATTAGTTCTCACTTACATTTTGATCATGCAGGAGGAAACGGTGCTTTTACAAATACACCGATTATTGTGCAGCGAACGGAATATGAGGCAGCACTTCATAGAGAAGAATATATGAAAGAATGTATATTACCGCATTTGAACTACAAAATTATTGAAGGGGATTATGAAGTGGTACCAGGTGTTCAATTATTGTATACGCCAGGTCATTCTCCAGGCCATCAGTCGTTATTCATTGAGACGGAGCAATCCGGTTCAGTTTTATTAACAATTGATGCATCGTACACCAAAGAGAATTTTGAAGATGAAGTGCCGTTCGCAGGATTTGATCCAGAATTAGCTTTATCTTCAATCAAACGCTTAAAAGAAGTTGTGACAAAAGAGAAACCGATTGTTTTCTTTGGTCATGATATAGAGCAGGAAAAGGGTTGTAGAGTGTTCCCGGAGTATATATAGTGCAAAAAGTCATGAGTTCGCGTGCTCATGACTTTTTCGTTTAAATAATTTTTTTAAATAAATTATAAACTTTTTTTGAACTATCTTCGTTTAACTGATAGTACGTAAGGTTTACATCATCAGGAGTATCTTGCTGAGCAATCATCACTTCGCTGCTGTGATGATCAACTACCCATATGAAATATTTTTTATAAGTTCCATCCTCGAAAGTAATCCACATATCACAATCTATTAAGTCTGATCCTTCTTCATCTAATGTTAATTTACCTTTTTTTGCGGTATTCATACTGTTAATAAACGTTTTTAATTCATCTGTTTTTGTGAGAAAGATATCCTGTTTTGTTTTAATTGATTCTACATGTATATCTTTTATTTCCTGTTTTCCTAAAAAAACAGGGGGCTCATTTGGATCTCGCGAGCTTGAAATAATAGTAGCTTTCTTTTTCGGTTTATTTGCAGTATAGAGATCTTGAATAGATTTTCCCGAGTTTATAAACCATGCAATTCCAGAAATAATTAATACGCTACCTAGCAATAAAATAATTTTTTTAATAGGATTTTCTCCTCTCTATTACTTCGTGTGAAGAGCTTTTCTATTAATATATGATAGGTAAGCGTAAAGTATTATAGTTGAACTTGGTTATGCTTCACAGTTTTTATCGGGCGATCTATGAGTAAATTGTAAGTGAGCCCAATTAATACGAAAATGCCACCGATAACTTTACCAATTGAGAGTTCATTTGTCAGGAAGAAATCAATAATAGTCCCCGCAAATAATTGTCCGATAAAGATGAGTAATGTTAAATAAAAGGCTGATATTTTAGGAGTAATATAGTTGGATAATGAAATAACGATAACGCCTACTAATCCGCCTAAGTATACGGCGATAGGAATAGATTGCAACTTATGAATAGGGATATACAATGAATCTGAACTGAAAATTAAAAATAACATAGAGAAAAATAATCCAGTAATATAATTGAAAAACGTGCCTTCCCAGTTTCCAATTTCCTTTGCTAAATTCGCGTTAATAATTCTAGCAACAACGATAGAAACACCAGCTAAAATAGCAATCGTAATATATAGCATTTTCTTGCCCCCATTAATAAATTGTCATGATTATAATTCCAGAAGAGATGAAACATAATCCAATTAGTTTTTTCTTTTCAAACTTTGCAACTTTCATTCCTAATAATCCGAAATGATCAATAACGATGGAAGCAATAGATTGACCGAGTAAACTTAATGCGATCGTAATAGAAGCACCAAGGACGGAGAAACTTATATTGTTAAAAAGAACAGTGAATACTCCAATCGCTCCAGCGCTATATAAAAAAAGTGGAATACTTTTATCGAAACGAATTTTATTTTTGTTTATGATTAAAATGAAGATAACTGCAATTAAACCGACAAGGTGAATGACCACACTTGCTGTGTACTTGCCAATTAGCTCAGATAAAATCCCATTCAATGGAAGCATAACGGCGATGAGCACACCAATAAAGACAGAAAGAAAGTTATACAATGTAATATCCCCTTTGTATTTCATATTTGTAATGACTGTATCATGCTGAAATTGTGTATTGTTATGACATATGTCATAGTGGAAGAAGAAAATTTTGATTACAATGGGGATGAGTTGTAAAGGTGGGGAACTATGAAGAAAGTATGTAATTCTATTAAATTAGCAGAGTATATGAAGAAAAATAATATTGATTCATTTTTTAGTCATGATATGAAGCCATATATGGAACTTATATTTTTTAAAAAGAATGAGTTTATTTGTAGAGAAAATGAAGAGATAGATTATTTATATTTCTTTGTTGAAGGAAAAGCGAAAGCGTTTAACACATTAAGTAACGGGAAATCCGTATTACTGTGTTTTTATGATAGTTTGCAGTTACTTGGAGATGTGGAGTTAATTCATTCCCAAAGGATTACTTCAAATGTACAAGTGATGGCAGATTCGTATTGTGTGGGTTTACCTTTAGGAAAGGTGAGAAATAAGCTATTTCATGATGCGAAATTTTTAAGATGTATTTGCGGATCATTGGCACATAAATTAAACCGACTTTCCAAAAACAGTACAATTAATTTATTGTATCCGCTTGAAAATAGACTTGCGAGTTACATGTTAGCAGCAGGAGAACGAGCAGTTCAGCATGAAAATAGAATTGTGTTTAGTGGGAATTTAACGGAAATAGCGGAGTTGTTAGGAACGAGCTATCGGCATTTGTTGCGAACATTAAATATTTTTTGTGATAAAGAGATAATAAAGAAGAACGATGGATGCTATGAAGTAGTAAACGTGGATGTTTTGAGAGAATTGGCAGCAGATGTTTATAAATAGGAGGAGAGTATAAATGATAACACCTATATTTAGAATTTTTGATATTGAAAAAGCAAAACTATTTTACTTAGGTTTTTTAGGATTTAAACTGGATTGGGAACATCGGTATGAGGAAAATATGCCATTATATTTGCAAATTTCGTTACAGGATGCTGTGATACATTTATCAGAACATCATGGTGATGCCTCACCAGGTGGTGCGATTCGGATCAAAATAGATGATGTAAAGGATTATCATTCTGTATTATTAAGTAAAGAATATGCTTATTCGAAGCCGAATATAGAAAAAACATCTTGGGGTACAATTGAATTAACTGTAATTGATCCGTTTTCAAATAGAATTACACTATACGAGGAAAAATTGTAGAAATGGAATGAAGAGTAGTTCATAGAGCAGTGAACTGCTCTTTTTTATTTTGAGTAGATATTGAATCATATAAAAAGAAAATGTTATGATTATGGAAACGTATGAACATATGAATAAGTATTCATATGTTTAAGAAGAGGAGGGATTAGAATGAAAGATCTAATTATTATTGGGGCGGGTCAAGCTGGATTAACAATGGGATATTACTTGAAGCAAGAAGGGTATAATTTTTTATTACTTGAGGCAGGAAAACGAGTTGGTGATTCATGGAGAAATCGATATGATTCTTTGCAGCTTTTTACCTCAAGGTCTTACAGTAGCTTGCCGGGTATGACGTTAATAGGTGAAAAAAATGAATTTCCACATAAAGATGAAATTGCAACTTATTTAGAAGAATATGCAAGACATTTTCAATTACCGGTACAATTACAAACGGAAGTTTTAAAGATAAAGAAAGAAAAAGAAATATTTGAATTACACACTCCTACAGAAATTTTACAAACGAAAAAAGTTATTATCGCATCAGGTGGTTTTCAGCAACCGTTTATTCCCTCAGTTTCAGCAAATCTATCATCACATATTTTTCAAATACATTCATCACAATATAAATCACCATCACAAATTCCTAAGGGAAAAGTACTAGTAGTAGGTGGCGGAAATTCAGGAATGCAAATCGCAGTAGAACTTGCAAAAACGCATGAAGTTACGGTGTCTATTAGTCATCCTTTAACGTTTTTACCGTTACAACTTTTTGGGAAAAGTATTTTTAATCTGCTAGAAAAAGTGGGTTTATTGTATGCTGAAATAAATACAAAGAGGGGAAGATGGTTTCAGAAGAGAAAGGACCCTATTTTCGGTTTTGAAGGTAAGAAACTTATTCGTAATGGAGCAATTAAACTGCAAGAAAAAGCAGTAAGTGCATCAGGAAATAACATTATGTTTCAGAATGGTGATATTTATAGTGCAGAAAGCGTTATATGGTCAACTGGTTTTGTTCAAAATTATAATTGGATTGAAATTGAACAGGCAGTGAATGAGAAAGGATTTCCTAATCATATAAAGGGAATCAGTCCAGTAAAAGGATTGTATTATATCGGATTACCGTGGCAATCTCAAAGGGGTTCCGCACTTATTTGTGGTGTAGGAAAGGATGCAGCGTATGTACTTTCTGAAATCAAAAAAATAGATCAGTAGCAAGAACTACTGATCATCCATATGTACATGAATTAGGAGAGGTCAAACATTTATTAACTTTATTATAATAGATTTTCATGGAATTAAAAACTGAAAATTCAAATTTCATGTTGAGAAAGTTTTTTGTATCGAAATATATGAAAAAATAGGGATTTTTATTAAAACAGAAAAAGATATTTCTATTTTAGTAAATTATGATATAGTCTAAATAAGCGTGTTTTTCCATAAATGTAATTATTTTCATTGTAGTTTTGTTTATATGAGGGAAGGAGAAGTAATTATGAAGTTTGATGATCAACGCTTACTAGGAGTCCGATTAGGTTCTGTACTTGTGACAGAGGAAAATCAATATTTAGTAATTAAGAAAAAAGATCATTATGCACTGTTAAATATACATAATTTAGAATGCACTCATGTTGAAGTGCAGTTAGAACATTTGGAAGAAATGTTGCGGGAAGATTTCCAAGAAAGTATAACGGAGATTATCGCACCAGAACATATAAAAATTGTTGCGAAAAATGTTATATAGATAAAGAAGCTGGAAGGAACAGCTTCTTTATTTTCATTATAAGGATAACGTTTTTACAACCTCACCAATGATCCCTTCCATTTGATGAACACCTAAATCGGAATTAGTCATAATAACAGCACCATTCCCGCAGTATGGATAACAAACCATCATACATTGAAATCCAACGCCCCATCCGAGTGAATAAATCTGTAATTCTTCATTAGAATCATCTAGAAAAACACCTAATCCAGTCCATTTTGAGCAACCTTGAGGAGAAATCATGTCTATTACTAATTTTTGAGAAAGTTTTAGTTTGCCCTTTCCTTGTAAGGAATGAATGATTTCAATAACTAAAGCTGATAAGTCAGTTGGTGTTGTCCAAATACCCGAAGCAGCTGCGAATGGATAAAATGGATACTTCTCATTTGTTACAGTTCTATCTTTATTATGTCCGCAAGCAAAAACATCGGTTTTATCTATGTCTTTTGGAGAAAAAAGTGTACTATTTTTCATTTGTAATGGCTGGAAGATGTGTTCTTCTAATAACTGACTAAATGATCTTCCTGTAATATCTTCTAGTAGTAGTTCGATTATACAAAAGTTTGCGTCTGAGTAGTGAAATTCACTTTCTGGTTTATAAGTTACCTCTATAGGTACGGGGCAATATAGTGTTTTACCGGAAAGGAGCTCAGACATATTAGGTAAGCCTTTTGCAGGTGTATAATGTTCAAAACTATTAGGTGGATCAATGAGTCCAGATTGATGGCTTAATAAGTTTCTCAAAGTGATACTTTTTTGTGAAGTAAATAGATTAGTAGGAATGTTCCAAGATGTGAGTTTATCATTTACGTCTTCGTCTAAATGCAAGATTTCTTGATCTGATAACATTAGTACGAGCATTGTAGTGATGAATTTGCTGATAGAACAAGAATTAAAGAGAGAATTTGTAGTAACAGCTCTAGTTGTTCCAGCTTCAAGTGTTCCAAAGGCATTCGCTTCATCTAGTTTGCCATTACATATAACAGCGAGGCTTAAACCTGCAACGGAATATTGGTTCATTTTCTCGTATATATTGCTACTTTTTAAGTTCATGGTGACTCCTTTCTTTAAAGACAGAATAGTATTTTTATTATACAGTAGTAAAAAAAAGAAAACACTTCGTCATTCACCAATGAAGTGTTTTCTTTTTTAGTTAGTTTGAAGTGAACTTTTGAAAAAATTTGTCTCGGTACATGTACATAACCCATGAGATTGTTATTAAAGAAATGATGATTTGTTTGTTTTTAATTGGTGCATTGAAAACAAGCCAACCAACTATATCAAATAACAAATGTAGCACGATTGAAAGAACTACAAATTGAAGTAACGTATTTAAAAATCTTTTCATAAAGTGTCCCCCTAAAATAATAGGTTTTATTAACAGTTTGATATAGTGATATTATACATTAAATGTGTATTGTGGTAAAATTTACATAAGTTAGTGGAATAAAGCAAATGAAAGTTAGTAAGGGGGAACATTCATGGAATTCTGGATGGTTATACTGATAGTAGCTGTTGGTTTCATTTATATCGCTGAAAAATTAACTACAATTGAAAAGAAAAATGATGCGCGTTTAAAGAGAATTGAAGATAGATTACAAT
Organism: Bacillus sp. AR8-1; assembly: GCF_008042345.1. Taxonomy (NCBI): domain Bacteria; kingdom Bacillati; phylum Bacillota; class Bacilli; order Caryophanales; family Bacillaceae; genus Bacillus; species Bacillus sp. AR8-1. Next base: position 19,666 of record NZ_QNUB01000045.1, on the reverse strand, counting down.
TAATTACGAAAGAAATGGGAATTATAGAAAGAGAACCTGAAATTAATAAAGAACTACGCCAGCTTGTAGAAGAAGGCAAAAAAATTACAGCAGTTAAGAGAGTAAGAGAAGCTTTTGGGTTTTCTTTACTAGAAGCGAAGCAATATGTTGATAAATTATAAAAAAGATCATCCATTTGGGTGATCTTTTTCACTGCACCATGCGTGTATTTACATAAGCGGCGATTATAAAGTGTCCAATTAGAGTGATAGGAATAACGATTGTGACATTAGGCGTAGTGAAGACACTACCGATTGTCGCAATGACACCAGCAATTAAATTATAAAGACCTACTATTTTTGATAGTTTCACTTTATCAGGCACGCGGCGTTCGTTGAATCCTGATAAGAGCCAAGTGTACTGCTTTACTCCGATGAAATAAGCTAGTGCAAATGAAATGATTGCTACTATAAATAATGTTGGTGAAGCGAAGAGAGTCATTGCAAACACCTCCGTTAATGGGCTATAAATAAATTATAGTCCGAATGTTATAATTTAACAAAATATAATTTAGGTTTTAAGTGTAATAGAAAAATGGAGTATTGGTAATGAGGGGAGATTAAGTATGAATATTGTGGAGTTTCAGAGGTATGTATCAAATTTCAGTAAAGAAAAAGGATTTCAAGATACAACAATTGAAGAGCGTACGATATATACGATGGCGGAATTAGGTGAATTAGCGGAAGTCATATTAAAGCGTGATACAATACAAGATGCGAAAAGAGAAATCGGTTTAGAAATGTTTGATGTAATTTGGAATGTATGTGATTTAGCAAATAAATTAAATATTGATTTAGAGAAGGCGTTTAAAGAAAAAATGAAAATTAATAAAAAGCGTGAATGGTAAGTAGAATTTTAATTTGTAAAGATGGGTGATATGAATGAAAAAGAAGCTTTTTATAGGAGGAATCTTTACTTTAATAAGTGTAATAAGTGTTGTCGTTTACTTAGTTTTTCAAGGCATATTCATTCCGAATCAAATAAGTGCTGATAAGTATGAAATAAAAGGTGTAGATGTCGCATCGTATCAAGGGGATATAGATTGGAGAGAGTTGGAAAAGCAAAATATGAAGTTTGCGTTTATAAAGGCGACTGAAGGAAGTTCGTTTGTGGATGAGTACTTTTCGAAAAATTGGAGGAATGCGAATAAGACAGATATGCGCATCGGAGCGTATCATTTTTTTAGTTTCGATAGTAAGGGTGAAACACAAGCAGAGCAATTTATACGAACTGTTCCAAAATATAAACAAGCACTGCCACCCGTGATTGATGTTGAGTTTTACGCTAACAAAAAAGATAATCCGCCTAAGCGTGAAGATGTTACGAAAGAGTTGGCGGTCATGATTGAAATGCTAGAAAAACATTACGATAAGAAAGTAATATTGTATGCAACGCAAGAGGCGTATGATTTATATATAAAGGATGCGAATCCAAAATGTGATATATGGATTCGTAGTGTTCTTACAAAACCGAGTTTATCTGATGAGAGAAAATGGACGTTTTGGCAATACACGAACCGCGGGAGATTAAGCGGTTATAATGGAAAAGAAAAGTATATTGATTTGAATGTATTTTATGGGAATGAGGAAGAGTTTGAGAATTATGGAATGGAAGATTAAGTTTTAAAGCGTACAACATTTTGTACGCTTTTTTATCATTTATGTAAAAAAATGTAAAAAAAAACGATGGAACAAAGATTTGAGATGAATTGTCTAATATAGGTAATAACTATTTAGCTTGAAAGAAAGGGTTGATAACATGAAAAAGAATACGTTGTTAAAAGTAGGATTATGTGTAAGTTTATTAGGAACAACTCAATTTGTTAGCACGATTTCTTCTGTACAAGCATCACAAAAGGTAGAGCAAATAGTAATCAAAAATGAGACGGGAACCATTTCAATATCTCAGTTAAACAAGAATGTATGGGTTCATACGGAGTTAGGTTATTTTAATGGAGAAGCAGTTCCTTCGAACGGTCTAGTTCTTAATACTTCTAAAGGGCTAGTACTTGTTGATTCTTCTTGGGATAACAAATTAACGAAGGAACTAATAGAAATGGTAGAAAAGAAATTTCAGAAGCGCGTAACGGATGTCATTATTACACATGCGCACGCTGATCGAATTGGCGGAATAACAGCGTTGAAAGAAAGAGGCATTAAAGCGCATAGTACAGCATTAACCGCAGAACTAGCAAAGAACAGTGGATATGAAGAGCCGCTTGGAGATTTACAAACAATTACGAGTTTGAAGTTTGGCAATACAAAAGTAGAAACGTTCTATCCAGGGAAAGGACATACAGAAGATAATATTGTTGTTTGGTTGCCACAATATCAAATTTTAGCTGGAGGCTGTTTAGTAAAATCTGCGGAAGCTAAAGATTTAGGAAATGTTGCGGATGCGTATGTAAATGAATGGTCTACATCGATTGAGAATGTGCTGAAGCGATATGGAAATATAAATTCGGTAGTACCTGGTCATGGAGAAGTAGGAGACAAGGGATTACTTTTACATACATTGGATTTATTAAAATAAGAAATTGTAGAAATACAAAAGAAAGGAGAAATAATTTTCTCCTCTCTTTCTTCTAACTATATTTAAATGCTGAATCTGTCGATTACGTCAGCATATATTACTGAGATTTTAATTCCAAGTATACAAATACTAGTACTGTCATAATTGCAATAACAACGTAAGTAGCATCAAGCATTATAAGTGTTTTTAAAGTTTCAGTCATCGTAATTCACCCCTGTTATAAAAATATAACATGATCTTTTTATTGATTAGATTAGAGATCATAAAGATAAAATGTATATGAAATTTCTTAAGTAGCTTCTATATAAATATATCATATAAATAATGTAAGTAATGTTAAGATAGTGTAAATGTATTGTAAATAAAGAGGTTTACAATGAAGGCTTTAATAAAAAAATGATAGTTCCTTAAAATAAAAAATACGCTATTCTTTCTATTGAATGATAGAAAGAATAGCGTATTTGTATGTCTATTTTCATATGTGATGAATTGCAATTATTTGTATAAGGGATTCAAAAAATTTTTTCGTTGTATATATTTCTCCAAATTAATTATTTAGCTATTTAAAAGTATCGAAAGATGTGTGCACACTAATGTATATTTTTTTGGATGTCAATAAAAGTATTATGTCAACAATATGAACTGTCACAAATCTTTATATATTATTGTGATTGATATCACATCACTTTTTTTCAATGGGTATTATGCTTAAGGTGTAATGAATGATTGGGAGAGGGTGGGATGATATGTTTTGTTATCAATGTGAACAAACGCCAACAGGCGGATGTAAAGTAATGGGTGTTTGTGGCAAGAATGAAACGATTGCGAGTTTACAAGATACGATTGTGTTTGGGCTAAAAGGAATTGCAGCTTATCGCACACATGCTGCTCAGCTAGGGTATACGGATGCATTTGTAGATGCTACAACACAAGAAGCTTTATATATGACATTAACAAATTCTAATTTTAACGAACAAGAGCATATTGATATGGCTATGAAAGTCGGGAAATCAGCTTTACGGGTGATGGAGTTATTGGATGAGGCACATACGAATCATTTTGGTGTGCCAGAGCCTGTACAAATTACACAAAATCGTGTAGAAGGTAAAGCAATTGTAGTTACGGGCCATAATTTATTTGCACTAGAAGAACTATTAAAGCAAACAGAAGGAAAAGACATTAATATTTATACACATTCTGAAATGCTACCAGCACACGGATACCCGCAGCTGAAAAAATATAAACATTTAAAAGGAAACATCGGTAAGGCATGGTATGATCAAAGACGCCTTTTTGAAAAATTTACTGGTGCCATATTAGCTACAACGAACTGTGTTATGCCAATTAAAGGCTCGTACTCTGATCGATTCTTTTCATATGAAATTGCAGGTTTAGAAGGTGTACAAAAAATTGAAAATGATGATTTTACATCATTGATTCAAAAAGCACTAGAACTTCCAGAAGTACATATGGAGTCGGATGAACAGTTAGTGACAGGGTTTCATCATAATACAGTATTATCATTAGCTCCAGAAATTATTGATGCAGTAAAAGAGGGGAAGATAAAGCGTTTCTTTGTTATCGCCGGTTGTGATGCACCGGGAAAAGGCGGAGAATATTATCGTGAATTAGCAACGTCACTTCCGCCAGAAACGGTTATTTTAACAACTTCTTGCGGGAAATTCCGCTTTAATGATGTGGATTACGGTGTTGTACCTGGTACGGAAATTCCGCGTTACATTGATTTAGGACAGTGCAATAATTCAATTTCTACAGTGAAAATAGCGGCTGCTTTAGCTGATGCTTTTCAATGTGAAGTGAATGAATTGCCAGTAAGTATTGTACTATCATGGTTTGAACAAAAAGCGGTTGCCATTTTACTAGGGCTATTTAGTCTTGGGATTCAAGATATTCGCATCGGTCCAAAGGCTCCTGAATTTATTTCACCTGGCGTGCTTGATGTATTACAAGAAACATTTGGTTTAAAACTAATTACAAATGCAGCAGAAGATATGGCTATGATGTTATCGTAATAAAAAATGATCTGTCTTATTAATAAGAAGAGCTAGCCATATTCATTAACTTTGGTATAGTATAGCGCCCCAAAATAAAAATGTAGAATTTTTGTTTTGGGGTATTTTCTTTTCTTAGTGGGATAGGTATGGGGCAAAATAAAAAAAGAAAATAGGCTGGTATTGAATAGGTAATAGTTGATTTTAGAAAAAATATAAAAATCGAGTTGACATTCATCGCTACTTAGTCATACAATGTACTTGTAATAAGCAATACTGAGTAGTTTTGTTTCTCAAAATATTTTCAGTAGACAATAGGTAATAGCGGATTTTAGAAAAAATATAAAAATCAGTTGACATCTATCGCTACTTAGTCATACAATGTAGATGTAATAAGTGATACTAAATAGTTCGGATTCACAAAAACTATTCAGTAAAAAATTCGCCTTAGTACTCTGTGATACTAAATATAAGTCAGACAGAATAGGGGGTAAAGGAGGATCAGGACATGGAAAATTTAACTGAAATGCTGAAAGGTTCACTGGAAGGGTGTGTACTGGAAATCATTAGTCGCCGTGAAACGTATGGCTATGAGATTACCCGCCACCTGAATGATCTTGGGTTTACCGAAGTTGTGGAAGGTACGGTGTATACCATCCTCGTACGATTAGAGAAGAAAAAGCTTGTGAATATTGAAAAGAAACCATCAGATATGGGACCGCCGCGTAAGTTTTATTCATTAAATGAAGAAGGCCGCCAGGAGCTTGAATTGTTTTGGAAAAAATGGGATTTTGTATCGTCAAAAATTAACGTCTTGAAGTCAAAATAGGTTCATAAGATAAAATGTTCCGGCCGATATTTTGAGAATTTCTTGTTCGGTTTTATAAAAAAGGAGGAAAATAAGATGTTAGAAATGTTCAAAAAGTTAATTGGTGATAAAAAAGAGTACAAAATGATGATGGCACGAGTTGAGGCTCTGCCAGAGGACTACCAATTTGTATTTAAGAAAATTCAAAACTACATGTGGAATTTTTCAGCGGGTAACGGGATGGATATGTTACACATACAGTATGAATTAATCGATTTGTTCGAAGCGGGTGCAGCGGAAGGAAGACAAGTGCTTGACATTACTGGGGATGACGTGGCTTCCTTTGCTGACGAACTAGTGGCAAATGCTAAAACTTACGTCTCCAAGTATCGTGAAGATTTGAATGAAAGTATTATGAAGAAATTGAGAAAAAAATAAATGGAATAAGTAGTACCGACTGATTAGCTGGTTACACATATGAATTGCCATCATAGCTATTCAGTTATATTTTTAACTCGGTACTAAGTAATACAGAATATCAGTGATACTAAATAGATAGAGGTAAATAAATAGTCTTCGCAAAACATTTTTATAGGGAGGAAAAAAGTATGAGTCATGCAGCGATTTCTGTAAAAGGCTTGAAAAAATCCTTTAAAGACAAGGAAGTTTTAAAAGGGGTAGATTTTGAGGTGCAGCGTGGAGAAATTTTCGCGCTGCTAGGCTCAAATGGAGCGGGAAAGACGACAACGGTCAACATCCTTTCGACACTAATGAAGCAAGATAGCGGTGAAGTAAGTATTTGTGGATTTGATGTACAGAGTCAATCAGATCATGTTCGTCAAAGTATCAGTTTGACAGGGCAGTTCGCAGCTTTAGACGGTATGCTGACTGGGAGGGAAAACTTGATAATGATCGCCAAATTACGTGGTGTTTCCAATCCCGCTCAAGTTGCTGACAATCTACTTGCAAGATTTAGCCTGACTGATGCGGCAAACCAAAGGGCAGATCAGTATTCAGGCGGGATGAAGCGCCGGCTTGATATCGCGATGAGTTTGATTGGGGCGCCAGCAGTTATTTTTCTTGACGAACCAACGACTGGACTTGATCCTGAAGCGCGAATCGAAGTGTGGGATACAGTCAAGGAACTTGCTGGTAGCGGTACAACTATTTTGCTTACGACTCAGTACTTGGAGGAAGCAGAACAACTGGCAGACCGTATCGCTATTTTGCATGGCGGAAAAATTATTAAGACAGGTACTCTTGCTGAACTAAAAGAGATGTTCCCGCCAGCAAAAGTGGAGTATATCGAGAAGCAACCGACATTGGAAGAAATATTCCTTTCGATCATTGGCAAAAAGGAGGAGATGTAAATGAAAAGTAAAACAGGTGTATTACTAGGTCGTTTAATGCGTAACATTATGCGCAGTCCGGATACAATTATTACAGTAGCGATTACACCGATTATGATGATGCTATTATTTGTCTACGTGTTTGGCGGCGCAATAAAAACTGGAACGGAAAACTACGTTAATTATTTATTGCCGGGAATTTTGCTAATGGCTATCGCATCCGGTGTAGCTTACACTTCCGTGCGACTCTTTACGGATGTAAAGAGTGGGCTGATGGCACGTTTCATTACGATGCCTATTAAGCGCTCATCGATATTGTGGGCTCACGTTCTAACCTCTCTGGTTGCTAATGTACTTACTATCGTGGTGGTTATTCTTGTTGCACTCTTAATGGGTTTCCGTTCCAGTGCTAATATTCTAGATTGGCTCGCGGTAGCTGGGATACTTGGGATGTTTACGCTGGCGCTAACATGGCTAGCTATCATTCCAGGATTGAAAGCGAGGTCTATGGAAGGGGCGACTGCTTACTCGTACCCGCTAGTTTTTCTTCCATTTATTAGTTCGGCCTTTGTGCCTACCGAAACGATGCCAAAAATTGTTCGTGCGTTTGCAGAGAATCAGCCTGTAACTTCAATCGTGAATGCGATTCGTGCTCTTTTATATGAAGGAACTGTTGGAAACGATATTTGGATTGCGCTTGCTTGGTGCGTAGGTATAATGGTCATCTCTTACTTTTTCGCCAGTAAAGCATTTAAACGTCAGTTAGGGTAAGAAACGTGATAAACGAAACCTTCAGGAATAATATATATTTAGAAAAGCACGGGAGATTTTCCGTGCTTTTATTATTTATCATGCTCTCATTGTAGTAAATGAAATGGTATTTAAAAATAGGATAATTATCCAGTGATAAAGCTTAATATTTGAGGCTCACTGCTTATGGAATGTATAAGCACACTCGTTTTTGTAAATCTGCTAATACTTCATCGGGTATTTCTTTGATTTTAATATCCTTCCCTAGAAAAAGCAGCCAATTTATTATTTCCGTCACTTCATCGGGATTGTTAACATTGATAAAAGTTTTTAAAATGGCTGTGGATTGGTAAGGATTAGTATAAGATATTGAAATTTTTAAAGGATGGTATTTTTTGAACTGGGCAATTGCTGTCGGACCAAGTTCAAATACAAGGTTAATTGCTTCGTCCTTCTTACTTAGTTTTTCTAAAATCTTTTTCTTATTTAGCCTTTTGTTCGTCGTGTATGGTTCGATATTAATGAGATCATCGACAGGAAACATCATCTTCTTTTCTTTTTTTAAGTCAAACCCTTCAATGATCCAATGGCTTTTTTCTTGATAAAGGTGCAATAGATAAATTGGATAAGACTTGATTTCTTCATCTTCTTTCATAGTAATCAATAAATGGTTATCCAAAAGAAGGATTTGAATGAGTTTTTCTAACATAGGATGGGGGAGATCAGAAAGCTCAAGTAGATCGGGATTATGAGGGTTAGTCCCTTGGAAAAGCAAGAGTTGATTTAAAAGAACGAGGTCAGCTTGCTGGGTTTCTGAGATGAGTCCTAGTAGTTTTTCGGCTAAAGATTGACGACTCTTTAGGTAGGGAAGTTGTTGATTCCTCGTAGCCATAAAGGCAATAAAAAGAGCTTTCACTTCATTATCAGTAAAGCGAACAACGGGCAGGATAGAATTATGCATAACAAAATATCCACCCGTTCTCCCAACTTCAGCGACCAGTGGCATTCCCATAGCTTCAATTTCTCTAATGTCTCTAATAGCTGTCGACCGTGATATGTTAAATTCTTGTATAATTTCAGAAATTGTAAAGTGAGAGCGGTTGTTGATATACCGCATAATTGTATTAATCCGTTCAACTTTTTTCATTTTGGTCTCCTAAACAGTATCATTTTTTGACATGGTTTAAAGGTATTATAAACGTATCAGATGAAAAGATAAATCGTTTGATTAATAAAAAAAGAGGCAGGTTTTGAATATGAAAAATTATACTATAGAAGAAAAAGATAGCTTTATTGTGTTAGGTATTGGAACTGAAATTAAGAGTGAATACACAAACTTTGCTGGAATAAATAAAGAAAAGGAAGACTTTTGGTCGGCTGTTAAAGAAGATGGAAGGCTGGACACTTTAAAAGCTTTAGCTACAAATGAATACATTTTTTCCGTGAGCGAAGCGGTGAATAACAAAATGATGTATTATGCGGGTGTCATGACAGAAGCACAAATAGAAGAAGAATCTAGAGTGATTCAGTTTCCGAGGGGAGAATACTTAGTAGTGAAAGGGGAAGACAAAACGGCTAAAGAGCTAAGTAATAAGCTTACTGGCATCGCCTTCGGTCAAGCTTTACCAGAAGCAAAGGATTTTGCCTATGTTGGTGGACCGAATACAACGGTTGAGATGGGACAGAGAAATGGCCTAGTATTTGGTGAAATGTGGATTCCGGTTGTTAGGAAGTAAAGTGATAAAAGGTGCGAATATGGAAAGTAGAGGCTAACGATCTTGTATTGTTGGCCTTTTTGAAATGAATATAATATTCATATACTGCTACACAGTATGTTCTGATAAAATGGAATAAAAGGGAATTGTTGTAAGGTGGTGGAAGATTGAATAAAAAAAGATTATTTGAGCTATTCATAGTAACGTTTGTTTTTCTATTCCTTCATGTAAGTACATTTACTAATGAAAAATTTAACGATAAATTGGGATCTTTTACTTTCATTGTGCTACTTCTTATGCTTTCTATTTACACTGCATTTATAGAAAAGTATTTTGATGATATACAAAAGTGGATTCGAAATATTACATGTTGCTTTGCTTTATTCGTAGTGGTTTTAGTAGCTCTATGGATAGGTTATTTTTAGTCCTTACTTAAGAGAATGAGAAATATGTGATTACACTACATTCGATCCGATACTAGTACTTAGCTGCATCGGTTTATATTAATTTTTTCTCTCCTCAATCATGATAAAATGTACAATAGGAAATTTTATGTAACATAAAGAAGGAAGGTTTATGGTGAGCCTGAGTACTTTGCTAGCTTTTGCGCTTGTTTCACTTAGTATGGTTTGTTCACCTGAGCCTATTTTGATTTATCTTATTTCTCATTCCATTACGTAGGGGCGTATGGCAGGATTTATTTTTTTATTGAGCATCATGCTTGAATTTGTAATTCATATAAATGAAGCAACTTTAGTATTCACTCAAAAATCCATTGTCTATGAAACAACTAGATTTGTAAACGGCTTTAATAGAAAGATGTCTATTGTATTTTTTGCGGCAAGATTAAATAGCTTTTTTGTTACTTTACAATAAAGTATACTTAATATCAGTAATTCATGTAATTAGGGGTGGTTTCTATATTTAGAGAAAATACAAAAAGGATACTTCTGTCATTAGTAACAAATCCAATACTAATAATTGTATACGGGATTTTTTGTTATGAGTTGGCCTTATACTGTAAGTACGGAAGAATGAATTATAATATTTACATTTTGTTATTATGTATAGTACTTTTTATATCCATAACTACATTTACTACAATGCGGGTGATAAAAAATAGAGAATATGAATCTAAAAAATTAACAAATTCAATAGCATGGAGATCCATTTCTATTATCATTATTGTTGCAATTACATCATTTTATGGGATGCAGATTTATAAAAGTGCAATAAATTACAATGGTAAATTGGCATGGTTTATAGAAAAGTTAAAACATGAAAGGTCAGTTAAACTTAAACATAATAATATATATAAGTCTGGAGTAGAAGGTATTTTTGAAGATATAAATAAAAAATATCCTTTGCCAAAGAAATTGTATATGGCAACTGATTTTGATCTTACATTTCATTCAGATGGAACAATCACAGCGTTTGATACATTTGTTTATGGGAAAAATGATGATGGGAAAGAAGAAACTTATTTAATCTCTTATAATAAGAAGAAGTCAGAAGATATTACTATAATACGAGACGGATACGCAAAGCCTGATTATAATGATGATAAATTAGTAGAACCTTTAATTGAAACGGTTAAGGCGATTCCAGTTAAGCAAACGGTTAGAAAATGGAATGAAAGTAAGTATGGGTTGATTTATTATGGAAAAAGAAATTGGGGATCCAATACAGAGGGAATTATTAATATTACTGAGGATGGTAAGGGGCAGAGTCTTAAAAAAGCAGCTTCTGATATCATTGGATATACTGTATCTATATTTGTCCCTGGAAAAGAGCAAGAGCTAGTCCCTGCTAGATATAATTTAATAAGTGACGCAAGTTGGAGTAAATCAAAGACGCCTCCAAAAGAAGATATGCTTAAAGAGAAGAAACAACAAGATTTAAAGAATGAAAAAGAACAGTTTTTCCTATCGAAAGAAGTTGGTTATAAACTAAATATGACAGATAAAGCATTAGGGAGCGCCTTTTATTCATTAAGCAAGACTAGTGATGAAGGGAAAACATGGGAGGTTATCAATCCAGATCCATTTAATGGGGGGATTGGTAGTGTATCAGGAATCACTTTTATAAATGATAAACTTGGGTTTTTAGGAGCAATTAGGCCTTCTGGTAATGAAGGAGAGTTATATCGCACAGATGATGGGGGAGTATCTTTCAAAAAGGTAGAATATCCGCCGCATGAAGTGAAATTAGATCATACACAGTCCACAATAAGTCCTTTTGATTCACCTAGTATGCCATATGAGAAAGATGGGGTTTTTAATATGTTAGTGGGACAAGGGGCAGATGGAGACTACAATGGCGATAGTAGTGCACTTTATCAATCAAAAGATAACGGAGAGACATGGGAATTTGTAGAAGAAGTGAAAAAGAAATAATCAGAATTTTTTTTGGGGAAATAAGGTAACTACTCAGCTATACATTTTATTTAGAAGTTTGGTAAGGGGTATAATTCCAGCCATGAAGATAAAAATGGACCTATACCTCGCTGCCTTTCTTTGTTTTATTTCTTATGCTTACTATCAACGCTATATATAGAAAGGTATTTTGGTGATATACAAAAGTGGATTCGAAATATCACATGTTGTTTAGCTTTATTTGTAGTGGTTTTAGTAGCTCTATGGATAGGGTACTCTTAGATCCTTACTTAAGAGAATAAGAAGTATGTGATTACAATACATTCGATCCGATAATATTACTTAGCTGCATCGGTTTATATTAATCTTTTCTCTCCTCAATCATGATAAAATGTACAATAGGAAATTTTATGTAACATAAAGGGGGAAGGTTTATGGTCAGCTTGAGTACATTGGTAGCTTTTGCAATTGTTTCGCTTAGCATGGTTTGTTCACCTGGGCCTAATATAATTTACCTCATTTCCCGTTCCATTACGCAAGGACGTATGGCGGGATTTATTTCTTTATTGGGCATCATGCTCGGATTTGTAATCTATATAATCGCAACTATGTTTGGACTTACAGTTCTATTCGTTGCTGTTCCCGCTGTATATGAAGCGGTAAAGTGGGCAGGTGCTGCTTACTTGCTCTGGCTCGCCTGGAATTCGATTAAACCGGGTGCTACATCTATTATGGAACCTCGTATGATTTCTAATGAGCCACCAAGGAAATTATTTCTGATGGGACTCATGACGAATCTTCTGAATCCAAAGATTGCTATTTTGTATGTATCACTTCTACCTCAATTTGAAGATCCAGAGAAGGGGTCGTTGCTTTTTCAAGGTGCAGTTTTGGGGCTTACGCAAATCACTGTTAGCTTTATAGTTAACCTTGTAATTGTATGTACAGCAAGTAAAATTGCAAAATGGTTTGGCACACGCCCGACGTGGCTACGAGTACAGCGTTGGCTTATGGCAAGTGTTTTAACGGGGCTTGCTGTACGTCTTGCTTTTGAACGTCGACAGTAAGAGCCTCTTTACCGTCAGTTTCTATAATATAACCTAATAAATATTAATATAATTTATGTATAGTAGATATTTACCTTATAAAATAAGGGGGGAATATTATGACTGAGACAAACGAATCTTCAGGAGTTAATTTGAAAAAAGATGTGAAGTTTTCTATTATAATTCCTGCGCATAATGAAGAAAAGTACATTAGAAAATGTTTAGATTCAATTGCAAAGGCATCAGAGGCATATAAAGAGCAAACGGAAGTTATAGTTGTTTTAAATCGTTGTACAGATAAAACAGAGGAAATAGCAAAATCTTATAATTGTGTTACATTGAAAAATAACGATAAAAACTTATCTAAAATTCGAAATGCAGGGGCTAAAATAGCTAGTGGAGAAATAATCGTTACTATAGACGCTGATACCATAATGACAGAGTCTATGTTGTTTAATGTAGATAAATATTTAGCTTCAGGTACATACATTGGTGGTGGGGTGAATGGTAAGTTTGAAAGAATATCTTTAGGAATATTTCTCTCCGCAATGTTAATCATAATCCCCTTACTTTTTAAGTACGGAGCTATATCTGTAGGGATTTTTTGGTGCTATAGAAAAGACTTTATGGCAATCAACGGATTTAATGAAAACATGCTTATGGCAGAAGATGCAGATTTCGCTAAACGTTTAAAAGAGTGGGGAAAGAAAAATAATAAGAAATTCGGTACTATTAAAAATGGAATGATAACTTCATGCAGAAGATTTGATACATATGGAGACTGGACTTTACTTAAAAATCCAAAAGTAATTTTAGCTTATCTAAAAGGAAATGATAGAAAATACGCAGATAAGACATATTATGATAACCAAGAAAGATGAAAATGGAGAAAATCGGCAGAGGATAGCTAGTACTTTTTTAGATATAATGAGAATCCAACTTAATTTAATAGATATTATAAGAAAACCATCAATTTGATTATCTTTTTTCAAATTGATGGTTTTTATTTTTGAAATAAATATGTATTTTTTTATGAAAATATTTTTTGACCCCCATAAAACTATGTATTCCTCCGAATATGTATAGTGAAGAAAATAAATAGAAGAAAAATGACTATGAAAGAATATAGAAGCATTAATAAAATTACTAGATTAAGTGGGCATCCAAAATGGAAGGATGAAATTACCAATTATATAAAGAAGAGTTATTCAAGGATTGCAGATAAAATAGAAAGAGAATAAGCAAAACGAACGGTAGAAAATAAGAAAGTAGATAAAAATACAAACTTAACTGTAGTGCCGAGAGAAAAGGAAAAATCATTAAGAAAACGTTAGACTCTAAAAATATAACTAACAGCAAGAAAACAAGACCGAAGAAAAGTACCAAGAAAATCTGGTTAAATGGTCACTTGTGTAGTGGCCATTTTGCTATTTGAAGGAGGCTGGGAGATTACAAGTGTTGAGTTTAGTAATGAAGATCTTAAGAAAACCGAAAATAGAAGATATCGTATGTAACATACAAAACAACGAAGAAGATAAAGAAGCATTTATCGTACAGTATCAGCCTTTTATTAGAAAATCAATCTCATCTGTCTGCCGCCGGTATATTACAGAACAGGATGATGAATATAGCATTGGATTGTTTGCGTTTAACGAAGCAATTGAACAGTATTCATATACAAAAGGAAAATCCTTTTTAGCGTTTGCTGATCTTCTTATAAAAAGAGATGTAATTGACTATATACGTAAGGAGTCTAAACATAACTTTGTCTTTTTAAAAGAAGATGAGCAAGAGGAAATGTTAGAAATGCAAGTGTCGCTTACGGAGTATATGAAAGAGATGGAAAATAGTAACCGTAAGGAGGAAATTCTTCATTTTCAAAGTGTGCTAGCTGAGTTTAAAATCACATTCTCAGAGCTTGCTAAAGAATCTCCTAAGCATCGTGATACGCGTGAGCACTTAATAGAAATTGTAAAAATTATTATAAAAGAAGAGGAAATGATGGAAGAGCTGTTCCGAAAGAAAAAGTTACCGCTTAAACATATTGAACCGCGTGTTAGGGTAAGTCGTAAAACGTTGGAACGACATAGAAAATACATTATTGCAATGTGTATTATTTTTGCAAACAACTATACATATATTCTGGATTACATAAGAGGGGAAAAGCATGATGAATAAAGGAATTGTGATGGATATAAAAAAGCATAGCGTAGTTGTTTTAACACCAAATGGAGAGTTTATTACGTGTAAAAGAAAAGGGGATTCTTGCATGATCGGGGAGGAAATCTCATTTGATGAGCAAGAACAAAAAGCATCGCATTTTTCGATCCCTTCCTTTTTAAAACCTGCATCAATACTTGTTGCTTGTTTTCTATTTGCAGTGCTGTTTTTCTACAACCAACCAGAAGAAAAAGTATTTGCTTACGTCTCAGTTGATATAAACCCAAGTTTAGAGGTGAGCGTAACGAAGGATTTTCGTGTTATAGATTTACAGGCTTGTAATGATGATGGAAGGCGTATTTTAAAAGAATTGAAGCAATGGGAAAATAAACAATTACAAGAAGTAATACGTACTATTATAAAGCAAAGTCAAGAGGATAAGTATTTAACGAATGATAAGCAAGTTATGCTAACAGCTGTTGCAAAGGACAAGGCGCTAGAACCACAGTTAGAAAAGGCAATGAAAGAATTGAAGAAAGAATATGAGTTAAAACATATTACAGTTGAATATCAAAGTAGCACGATGCAAGTACGAGAGAATGCTAGAAAAGCTGGAATTGGCACAGGTGTCTATATAAAGCAAGAGAATGAGAAAAACAAATCGCTTACTCCTCCTGCCACGCCGCCTAATCCGGTGGAAAATGAAGAAGAGGTGCAATCACAGCCGGAGTCATCTCCTGATGCATCAATGGATTTATCTCCTGTAGACGAAAAAAAATATGAAAAGCAAGAGCAGAAAGAACAAAAGAAAACAGAGGAACAGCCATCGAAGCAAATAAAAGAAAACAATGGAAGAGGATCTCAGCAAGAAAATAGAGGGAATCAACAGGAGAATAAAAGTAGAGAAGCTCAACAAGGAAATAATGGGAATCAGCAAGGGAACAACGGAAGAGGATCACAACAAGGGAATAATGGAAATGGGCAAGGAAGCAACGGAAGAGGATCACAACAAGGGAATAATGGAAATGGGCAAGGGAACAACGGAAGAGGATCAAAACCAGG
>NZ_QNUB01000045.1:0-3789 GCF_008042345.1 Bacillus sp. AR8-1 | reverse complement strand
CAACAAGGGAATAATGGAAATGGGCAAGGGAACAACGGAAGAGGATCACAACAAGGGAATAATGGGAACGAGCAAGGAAACAACGGAAGAGGGTCTCAACAAGGGGAAATGGGCAAGGGAACAATGGAAGAGGATCCCAGAAAGAAAATGACGGAAACGAGCAAGGGAACAATGGTAGGGGGTCTCAACAAGAAAATAGAGGCCACCAGCAAGGGAATGAAAAGAAGAATCAATAGAATATGGAAGTGAGAGATTCACTTCAAAGCTAAAAGGATTTATTCCGCTATTTGCTGGGCAGCCCGATTGGTGAGGGCTGATGATTAGTGGGGGGGGGGAACAAAACCCCCACTGATTAAAGTTGCACTTTAATATTCTATAGTTCTATTAAGAAGGAGTATGTGAAAAATATAATGGAGAAAAACATTCAACAAGAGAAAGATAAAGAAAAACCTGTTTTTTATGATCCGAAAGGAAGGAGAAACATAGCCTTTATTTGGTTTCTATGTATCTCAATAGTTAGTGTAAGTGTTGTATTTTATTTTTTCTTTCAAAGTATTTTTTCAACACCAGAAATTCCAAATATGAATACCGCTGTACAACAAGATACTAAACTTGTACCAATTAATCAAAAACTTAGTGATCAGCAGTTAAAGGAGGAAGCATTTAACCCAAATACCGAAACGAAGGATAATAAAAATTTGGTGAATCCGCCGAAGGATAGTAAACATCCTAAAGAAGTGTATGGTTTTTATGTAAACTGGGATGAAAATAGTACCGCTTCTTTAAAAGAAAATATCGATTCATTAACTACGTTAGTACCAGAGTGGTATCATTTAAAAGCAGATTTAACGATTAGAAGTGAGATAAAACCTGAGATAGTAAAGTTGGCAGAAAAAAATCAAGTGAAGATTATGCCTTTGCTTACTAACTATACTGAGGAAGCTTCTGGTCCTGATAGTGGGCTAATTCATAAGTTACTGAGTTCCTCAAACGATGTAAAGACAAAGTTTATTAATGATTTAGTAATCCAAGTTAAAAAAAATCAGTTTTCAGGTATTAATATTGACTTTGAGGCCGTACCTGAAAGTGATAGAGAAAACTTAACAAATTTTATGAAAGAACTTACTAAGGAATTTCATGAACATGATTTGCTCGTTACACAAGATGTTCCAGCTAATGATAAGGCTTTTGATTATAGTGCGTTAGCAAAAATAATAGATCGAATGATTGTAATGATGTACGATGAGCACTATGGAGCGGGGGAACCAGGACCAATTGCTTCAAATAAATGGTTCCAACATACATTAAAAGAACTGAATATTCCGTCTAATAAACTTATAGTTGCTTTCGGTAACTATGGATATGATTGGGAAGTAAATAGTAAAGAAGCTGCAAAGTCTATGACTTTCTCAGAAGTTATGGCAATGGCTCATGATTCAAATATAAAAATTCAATGGGATAAGGTGAGTGGAAATCCGTATTTTAGATATAAAACAGGAGAGAAAGAACATACTGCTTGGTTCTTAGACGGTGTTACTCTTTATAATCAAGTGAAAATCGCAATGGACAATCATGCAAAGGGGTTTGCGCTATGGAGATTAGGAGCAGAAGATCCTACAATATGGAAAGTTTTAAAAAATCCTATTGAGGTACAAAAAAATCCTAATGTATTACATAAAATCAGTAGTTTAGATGAAGTGAATTATTCTGGACAAGGTGAAATTTTACAGATTGAGAATGAAAGAAAAAATGGATTGAGAGATTTTAAAGTAGGCAAAGATGATTATATTACAGATGAAGTATATCAATCCTTACCATCTGCATATGAAGTGCAACGATATGGAAAACCAAATGGGAAACAAGTAGTATTAACATTTGATGATGGACCAGACCCGAAATATACGCCAGAAATATTAGATATATTAAAAGAGAATCAAATAAAAGCTGCTTTTTTTGTACTTGGTGAAAACGCGCAACTAAATACTAGTATTGTAAAAAGAATATACGATGAAGGGCATGAAATTGGCAATCATACTTTCAAGCATCCTAACATAGCAGATACGTCTTTACTACGAACGAAAGTAGAACTTAATACGACGCAACGTTTAATTCAGGAAGTAACTGGACATTCTACGGTTTTATTTAGACCGCCATATGAAGCGGATGCTAACCCGGATTCATCAAATGAAATATTGCCTATTTTACGTGCACAAAATATGAACTATACAATGGTAGCGGAAAAAGTTGATCCCGAAGACTGGGCAATACCATCAACAAATGAATTAGTAAAGCGTGCTCTTAATCCCATTTATAAGGGAGAGGGAAATATTATTCTTCTCCATGATGCGGGAGGGAACCGTACACATACAGTAGAGGCGCTCCCAATCATTATTAAAGACCTAAAAAAGCATGGATATAGTTTTGTAACAATTTCAGATTTAATGAATAAAGAACGAGATGAAATTATGCCTCCTGTTTCTTCTGAGGGGAAGCAATATTTACTTTACAATAAAGCTGTCTTTTCAGGGGCAGGATACTTTAAGCATATATTAACAACTATTTTTTATATTGCTATTGGATTAGGGATTTTTCGGTTTTTATTCTTAATTTATTTTGCATGGAAGCAGAAAAGAAAAACGTTATCTCGCTATATTAATTCGTCCTATCAACCTTTTGTTAGTGTTGTCATAGCAGCATATAATGAAGAAAAGGTGATAGCCAAGACAATTCACTCAATTTTGGATAGTAATTATAGAGAATTTGAAGTTATTGTTGTGGATGACGGATCGACAGATGGTACGTTAAAAGTAATGAAAGAAACATTTTATAAACACCCTAAAGTTCGTTTCATTCAGAAAGAAAACGGCGGGAAATCATCGGCAATGAACCTAGGGTTTCAACAATCGCGAGGAGAAATCATTGTCACTTTAGATGCGGATACTATTATTGCGCAAGACGCCATTTCTTTAATGGTTAGACACTTTGAAGATCAGAATGTAGCTGCAGTTTCAGGTAATGTCAAAGTGGGGAATAGACGGAATTTGTTAACTACTTGGCAACATGTTGAGTACATTACAGGGTTTAATTTAGAACGTAGAGCTTTTGATGAGTTAAATTGTATTACAGTAGTTCCAGGAGCTATTGGGGCGTGGCGCAAAAAGAATGTAGTTGAATCTGGATATTTAAGCGAAGATACGTTAGCAGAAGATACGGATCTTACTATTACATTTTTACGTCAAGGGCATAGAATTGTATATGAAGAAAAAGCGCATGCTTTTACGGAATCACCTGAAGATGTGAAAAGTCTCATTAAACAGCGGTATCGTTGGTCATATGGTACACTTCAATGTCTTTGGAAACATCGAAAAGCGTTATGTAATCCAAAGCATAAAACATTAGGATTTATTGCACTGCCTAATATGTGGTTATTCCAATATGTGCTGCAATTCATTGCTCCTTTTGCAGATATATTAATGATTATAGGACTATTTAGTAGTAATCCGCTAAAAGTTTTAGGATTTTATCTTGTTTTCTTTTTAATGGATCTTCTC
Source organism: Bacillus sp. AR8-1 (assembly GCF_008042345.1). Taxonomy (NCBI): domain Bacteria; kingdom Bacillati; phylum Bacillota; class Bacilli; order Caryophanales; family Bacillaceae; genus Bacillus; species Bacillus sp. AR8-1. The sequence continues at coordinate 238 of NZ_QNUB01000045.1, read as the reverse complement.
GCTTCTCTGTTCGCATTTAAATTAGAGGAAGAGAACCCAAAACCATTGGCATGGTTAATTTTACAACGTTTTATTTATCGCCAATTTATGACTTATGTTGTCATTAAATCTATATTCTCATCGCTTCGAGGAGTAGCAGTAGGGTGGAATAAACTAAAGAGACTGGGGAGTGTTAAACATTCCACGGAACATAAGGAGGCATCATAAAAGAGCAGACTATGAAGTGACCCCTAAAAGT
>NZ_QNUB01000044.1:0-57494 GCF_008042345.1 Bacillus sp. AR8-1 | reverse complement strand
TGTACCATCTAAATATCGTTCCACCGCTTGGATTTTTTCTTTTGAAGAAAATTTAACCATAAAAAATGCACCTCCAATTGTTAGACTGTGTCTAACAATTGGGGTGCACTTCAAGGTGGCATAAGGCTTTTTCTTATTTCAATTTGAATACCATCGCTTCATACGGACGTAATGTAATGTTATCTATCGATCCGATTTCTACATCGTAATTGTGTATGAATAATTCTGATTCACTATAACTAATATCCTCAGGCATTTCAAATACACTTTCATCCGCAGTAAAGTTTGCAATAACAAGTAGTTTTTCGTCTCCATATGTTCTTACATAAGCAAAAATAGAAGGATTATTCTCTAATATTAAATCATATGATCCATATACAACTATTTCATTATTTTTGCGTAGCTCAATTAATTTCTTATAGTAATAAAAAATTGAACCTTCATCTTGGATTGCTTGTTTCACATTAATCTCTTTATAGTTAGGATTTACAGTAATCCAAGGCTCACCCGTTGTAAATCCAGCGTGATTCTGATCATCCCACTGCATCGGAGTTCTAGCATTATCACGACCCTTTATATAAATAGATTCCATTACTTTTTCTATATCTTCACCATGGTCTATCACTTTTTCTTTATACATATTTAACGTTTCAATATCTCTATATTCATCAATCGATTGGAATCGAACGTTCGTCATTCCGATTTCTTCACCTTGATAAATATATGGCGTCCCCTTCATCATATGAAGAACTGTCGCTAACATTTTTGCAGATTCAATGCGATACATTCCATCGTTACCAAAACGAGATACAACGCGAGGCTGATCATGGTTATTCCAATAAAGGCTATTCCATCCGGTATGCTCTAATGCTTTTTGCCACTTTGTTAAATTCTCTTTTAAAGTAAGAAGTGAGCATGGTTTTACATCCCACTTTCCACCTTCTCCTGAATCTAAATCCATATGTTCAAATTGGAATACCATTTGCAACTCTTTTCGTTCTTCTCCAGTATACAATTTGGCCTCTTCTGTCGTTACACCTGGCATCTCACCAACCGTCATAATATCATAATTCGATAATACTTCCTCATTCATTTCATGCAAATATTTATGAATGTTTGGACCGTTCATAAAATGTTTATGACCTGAAACATAACCATCTTCATCTGTTTCAACTGTTGGTAACCCTTCTTCTTTAGAAATAAAATTGATAACATCCATGCGGAATCCATCAATTCCTTTTTCTAACCAAAACTTCATCATCTCATAAACATCTTGTCTTACCTTTTCATTATCCCAGTTTAAATCCGGTTGTTTTTTAGAAAACAGATGTAAATAATATTCATCCGTCATTTCATCATACTTCCATGCAGATCCACTAAAAGCAGCTCCCCAGTTGTTTGGTTCTTTCCCTTCTTTTCCAGGACGCCATATATAGTAATCTCTATATTTATTATCTTTTGATTTACGTGATTCAATAAACCAATTATGTTCATCAGATGTATGATTAACAACTAAATCCATCATCAATTTCATATTACGTTCATGCATTTCATGTAATAGTTCATCCCAATCTTCCATTGTTCCGAACTCGTTCATAATTTTACAATAATCACTTATATCGTAACCATTATCATCATTTGGAGATTCATAGACTGGTGATAACCAAATCACATCAATCCCTAACTCTTTTAAGTAATCTAGCTTTGAAATAATCCCTTGAAGATCTCCTATACCATCACCATTACTATCCATAAAGCTACGAGGATAAATTTGATATACTACGCTTTCTTTCCACCATTGTTTTTCCATTATGCTACCCCATTTCATTCATAATTCATTTTTCTCTTTTTTAAGGCGCAAACGTTTTCATTAATGAATGATAACAGATTCTATCTCAATTTAAAATAGCGCTTACAATTTTTATTGTTCTTTTTCTAAGAAAAAACGCGAAAATCACTAATAATTCTCCAATATATGAAAACGTTTTATTTTTTTATTTATTTTTTGAATCTATTCGTTTATAATGAACTCAAAGAAAACGTTTGCATAATTATTTCTAGGGGGAAATACCATGGCAGAACTTAAATTAGAAAACATTTATAAGATATATGATAATAACGTAACAGCTGTAACTGATTTTAATTTACACATTCAAGATAAAGAATTTATCGTATTTGTCGGTCCTTCTGGATGCGGAAAATCTACAACATTACGAATGGTAGCTGGACTCGAAGATATTTCAAAAGGCGAGTTTTCAATTGATGGTAAACTAATGAATGATGTTCCTCCAAAAGATCGAGATATCGCAATGGTCTTCCAAAACTACGCTCTTTATCCACATATGAGTGTATATGATAATATGGCATTTGGATTAAAACTTCGAAAAATACCAAAAGATGAAATCGATCGTCGTGTAAAAGATGCAGCAAAAATTTTAGGACTTGAACAATATTTAGGTAGAAAACCGAAAGCATTATCAGGTGGACAGCGCCAACGTGTTGCGTTAGGTAGAGCAATCGTTCGAGATGCAAAAGTTTTCTTAATGGACGAGCCACTATCAAACTTAGATGCTAAACTCCGTGTTGCAATGCGCTCAGAAATTTCTAAGCTACATCATCGCCTTGGAACAACAACAATTTATGTAACACATGACCAAACAGAAGCAATGACTATGGCTTCGCGTCTTGTCGTTATGAAGGATGGAAAGATTCAACAAATTGGAACACCAAAAGAAGTATATGAAACACCAGAAAACATTTTCGTGGGTGGATTTATCGGGTCACCAGCGATGAACTTCTTCCGTGGTAAATTGACTGAAACCGATTTCGTTATAGACAATACTATAAAAATCAAAGTATCTGAAGGAAAAATGAAGATGCTACGTGAACAAGGCTATGTAAATAAGGAAATTGTTTTAGGTATTCGCCCGGAGGACATTCATGATGAACTACTATTTTTAGAAGCTTCACAATCTACTACTTTCACAACAAAAATTGAAGTTGCTGAATTGTTAGGTGCTGAATCTATTTTATATATGAAACTTGGAAATCAAGATTTTGCAGCACGTGTTGATGCAAGACATATATTCTCACCTGGAGACCAAATTAAATTGGCATTTGATTTAAATAAAGCGCATTTCTTTGACAGCCAAACAGAACAACGTATTCGCTAAAAAAATTTCCTTCTATATAACATACAAAAAAACCGTCCACATATATTGAGGGCGGTTTTCATTATTATACTAGGGCTTCTACTGTATGAAATGATTGTCCTTTCGTGCCAATAATACCGAAAATCGGTAAATCACTAAGCACCACTTCTTCTTGCTGTTTCATAAAAGATGACGTTAATTGTTTTATCTCTATCCAAACGTCATTAATACAAAGTACATTGGAATCGTTCTCTTGTTGGCGAGAAAAAATCGAATCTATTTTATATAAACCAGCATTTTGAAAAAGCATGTCAATGCGACTGAATGCATTCAAAGTAATGCTAATAACGCGTTGCCAATCTCCTTGCTTTTCCATATCATAGAATACAAAAAGGGCTTCTCCGCCTAGATTCGTAATTTCCTCCACTGTTGCTTGTCCACTTTCTTGATCAATGTCCGTCACAATTACTTTTGCGCCTTGTTTAGCCAACAAAAGAGCTGTATTACGTCCAATACCGATGCCACCGCCAGTTACGATAGCAACTTTTCCTGCAAGCTTCATTTTCATTACCCCTTCTATAAGTCTTACCGTCATTCAGTATACTCCTTTATGAGATTATTCTGCAAGCAAGAAAAATTGCTATTCGATTTGTAAACGCTTACTTTTTATCCTTCTTTTTTCTTACTCTTACGCTGATCAAGAACTAGACCGATAAAAATGAGAATGCCCAAAAAAATTATGCTACCTCCTGTCATCTCAACTTCCCCCTTATTATATAAAGTAAAACTTTAATCAGCCCCGAATGGTGAGATAAAGATATTATTTTTAATTATTATACCATTATCTTAATTTTCAATCTATTATAAATAAAAATGACACATTTTAGCTTTTCCTTACTGTAAACATTCAAAATAGACTTATAAAATCCAAAAGACCTTTTTATATATAAAAAGGTCTTTTTTTATTTTATTATACAAGACTTATTATTTTCGTCTTTGTAATTAAGTCCTGAAAACCGCAATTGTCTTTGCGGAACAACATCATATATACGTTACATATTAATGGAATTCCTAATAGCAATACGTTCGGTAATAACACTACAAAAAATCTTATAATTAATGTTTGCAACGTTAGCTTTTCACTCTTCAATGAAATTAATTTTATTCTCGTTACCTTTTTTCCAAGTGTAACACCGTTCCAAATAAAGGGTAACACAATAAAATATATCGCCATTAATATAAAAACTACTGCGAAATCATATCTAAAATCACCTAAACTTATATTAAAGCGCTTAAACATAGCACTATAGTTTCCGGTCATAATAGCTACTACTGCACCATACATAACCGAGATTAAAAACATGTCAATTAGGGAAGCACCTATGCGATTCATTACAAGCGCTGGACGATGCATCTTTAACTTCATTTTATGTCGACTCCTTCATATCCTTCTTTACCCGTCTCATCGTACCACTTCTAAAAAACATTGTAAACTAGCGTTTCTCTTACTTTTCTTGTACAATTTGTTACAATAGCATTATAAAGGAGGTTCCCATATTGAAAAAATGGATAATCCTATTCGTCGCCTTCCTATTAACTGGTTGTGCAGGAAACACAGGTCACTTAACTTATACGGTTAACGATGAATACGAACTCATACGTACTTCTGGAAATGCATTTGAACTTTTCCCCTCGCAAGATGCTGTATATGCCACACAATACATCCCTGCAAAAATTACAGACATTGCTTGGGATGATAAATACATTATTGCAAAACAAACCGAGGAAAAATCAGATCCGAATAACCCTGACGCAGCAATTGCAAATAAAAAAAGTGAACATTATTGGATTATTGACGTAAAGCACAATAAACGTTTCGGTCCCTACAATGAAAAGCAATTTAATGAACAAAAAGATGCGTTTAAAATTAAGGTGCCTTTTCAAAATGTAGATTCATACATAAAAGAAATAAAAAAACAGTCAACATAATCTTTTGAGTGCTGACTGTTTTTTCTTACATTATTTTAAAAACACATTACTCCGAAAGTGAGATGTTAAACGTTTGTGGCTCTTTTACAACATCTTGTGTTTCTGAATCTCCTGCAAGTAAATCATCAGTTGTAAACTGAATATCCTTTACTTTGTCTTTTCCATCGTCAAGTATTAAACCAATAATACCATCTCTTGTTTCACCAGGCTTATAGTCTTCTCTTGATACATTTTTTGTACCAACTAACGTATCTTCGTCATATAAAAAGTTTTGAGTGGCTACTTTAAAATGTTGCTTACCATTAATCATAACATCATTCATAGAGAAAAATTGCATATTTTTATTTCCGGTATTCTCCACTTTATATGTAATCTCAACGTAACGAATTGTATTACTAATCTCTGTTCCACTTAGCGATGCATATAATTCTGCATCTTCTTGGCTTACTTTATCCCCTAATCTCCGTTTTACTTCTTCAGGAGTTAGTGCCGTGTATACTTTCAATGTTTTTTTTGCCTTTTCACTCATCTGTGATAAAGAAATTACTTTCACATCTTGTACGTGAATTTTCATTGGCGCTACTTCAAATGTTTGATTCACAGAATGCATCTGCTCTAACTTGAAAGTACCCCATCCTGTTTCTTTCACTTTTTGTCCTACTTTTTTCAGCTCACGCCCACCATATTCTTTTGTTTCAGGAATAGATTCTTTCTTCTTCGGTTCAGCTTTCTTTTCTTCTTGATGGAAGCAACCACTTAACATAAGAAGAAAACTACATAAAACAAAAATACTTTTCCATGCTTTCATCATTTCATTTCTCCTAACGCTATCATTCATGAATATAAAATTAGTCCCTGGCTTTGTAAACTATAGAAACAATGACAAGTCCACAAAATGAACTTGTCAGTCCAGATACTATTATACCTCCAATTTGGAAAATATGAAAATAGGGATCTAGGAACGCGTGCACGATAAATATAATAGTTGCTACAACAATTACTGAAACCCAATACTTTCTTTTTTCCGAAGCTAAAATAAGATCTTTACCCATTTCATTTCTATACTTCCATAAAACGTATACTAATAATAGAAAACCAATACATGTACTTCCATGTTGCATATATTTATAAACAGAGATACCGTACCATTCTCTTTGTAATAATGGTATTTTCATAACAAAATAGCCTGTCTTATGAGTGAATGCATCCCAAACAACATGCGTTAACATACCGAATAATGCTGAATAACAAAATACAAAAAGATTCTTCCATCTATGAAGCCCCCACCGCTTGTCTACTACATATGTATAATACCCAGCAATCGGTTTAGGTAAATGCGTTATAAAAGGCTTTTTTAAAATGTAATGATATATGTATGCTAACAAGAAGACAAGTGGTAAATTCAAATATAAGAATCCAAGCCACGTATGCCCAATTACACCATACGGTCTAAAGTGTAAAAAATATTCAAAGTCAGGCGCCATACTACCTAATATAAGAGCCGTTACTGAAATATGTTTAGAATGCTTTTTCGCAAAAGGAAGAACTGCTGCTGGATGTGCAAATGTAAACGGCATACTTTAACTCCTTCTCACATTTTCAATAGAATACCATATATCATAACGAGAGAATGGATCTTCATGCAATATTTATTTTCACATTGGAATATGATAGTTTAAATGATATAATCCACATAAAATATTCAGAAAATAAGGAAGGGATTCAGGTGTCATTAACACTTGTATTTGCCGCCTTTTTAGAATCAAAATCCGTTATGAATTGAGGTTTATATATTGATTGACGTACCCTTTTTACAAAATGTCACATTAAAAAAAGAAAATATCCCTAGTTTTTCCGCATATCCTTACTGCTTACCTGCTATCCGAACATTACAATCACTAGTTTTTCATCCAAATGTAACATTCATTATTGGAGAAAATGGAACGGGTAAATCAACATTACTTGAAGGAATTGCAATTGCGTTAGGCTTTAATGCAGAAGGTGGAACGAAGAATTTTCGCTTTAGCACTAACGATTCACATTCATCTTTACATGAATACCTTCGAATTTCCAAAAGTTTCAATACACCAAACGACGGTTTCTTTCTTCGCGCTGAATCATTTTATAACGTTGCTTCTTATATTGATGAAATAGATGCTATAAAATCTTACGGCGGCGTTTCACTACACGAACAATCTCACGGCGAATCATTCTTTTCCTTATTTATGAACCGTTTTTCAGGACAAGGTTTATACATTTTAGATGAGCCTGAGGCAGCTTTATCACCAATGAGACAACTTTCCATGCTTATTCGAATGCATGAGCTAGCGGAACAAGGTTCACAATTTGTTATTGCGACGCATTCTCCTATTTTAATGGCCTACCCTGAATCCACTATATATTCTTTAACACAAGAAGGGATTCACGAATCCACATTAGAAGAAACTGAGCATTATCAAACGACGAAACTTTTCTTTGAAAATCGCGATCGATTATTCCATCATCTATTTGAGTCATAAAAAAAGAAGCAGCAATAGCTGCTTCTTTTTTATAGTGCTTCTATAAATAAGGCAACCCCGATACCGCCACCAACGCATAAAGAGGCAATTCCTTTTTCTAAACCACGTCTTTTTAATTCGTGAATTAAACTTACTGTAATACGAGCCCCTGTACAACCAATTGGATGCCCAAGTCCTACGCCACTACCGTTTACGTTCACTTTTTCACGGTCTAAGCCTAACTCTTTCTCTACAGCTAAATATTGAGCCGCGAAAGCTTCATTAATTTCAAGTAAATCTGCATCTTCTAATGACCAATCTACTTTCTCTAATCCTTTTCGGATTGCTGGTGCTGGTCCAATACCCATAATTTTCGGGTCTACTCCAGCTACTGAATATCCAACAATTCTAGCTAACGGTTGTAAGCCTTTTTCTTTCGCTTTTTCTTCGCTCATTAATACTAGAACTGCACTTCCGTCATTCAGGCCAGATGCATTACCTGCAGTTACAGACCCATCTTTACGGAATGCTGGTTTTAACCCTGCTAATTTTTCCGCTGTAATATCTGCACGTGGATGCTCATCCTTCGAAAATACTACTTCTTTTCTACGTTCTTTTATTGTAATAGGAACAATTTGATCGTCAAAGTGTCCAGACTCGATTGCCTTCAGTGCCAATGTATGACTGCGAAGAGCAACTTCATCTTGTTCCTCTCTTGTAATTTCATATTGTTCAACTAAATTTTCCGCTGTTTCACCCATCATAATATGGTGAATCGGATCTTCTAACACTTCCCACACCGTATCACGAATTTCTCCGTGCTGTAGACGTTGTCCCCAGCGGTGCTGTTTCAATGCATAAGGGCTCGAACTCATCGCTTCTACTCCACCTGCAACAACAACATCACTTACACCTAATTGGATTTGCATTGCAGCTGACATAATTGCTTGCATACCTGAAGAACATTGACGTTGGATTGTATATCCCGTAACTGTGTCAGGAAATCCTGCCGCTAATGCAGCTGTTCTCGCTGTATTTGCTTCATCAGTTCTTTGAATACAATGACCTAAAATTACTTCATCAACTTCATGTGGTTCTACCCCGCCTCGTTTTACAGCTTCCTGAAGTACAGGAACAGCTAATTCTACTGGCGTTACATTTTTTAGCGCTCCTCCAAAAGTTCCAATTGGCGAACGAACTGCAGCTGTAATAACAACATTATGCATTTTGTACTTGCCCCTCTCTTATGTACCCTAGTCAGTTTTTAGGTGAAATTCCATAAGATGTATATCTATAACTATCATACTATAAACATACTAAAAAATCAAAATATTTAATATAATAAAAATAGAAGGAATTAACCTTCTATTCTGTCAGTGCATATAAAAACTTTTGTAAAATTTTCTCTGTCGTTTCATTCAATTTTGGCAACTTATCTACTGGAAAATATTGAAGTTTCAACCCTTCATGATCGAGCTTTAATTCCCCGCTCACATGATGTGCCTGATACAGATGAATGACATTGAAACTTTCATCGCCATTCGGATAACGGAAATATACTTCTTTTCCTGATAGAACACCAAGAAATTGCATTATTTTTGCAGTTAACCCCGTTTCCTCAAATAACTCTCTACGTGCCGTTTCTTCTGTCGTTTCACCCAGTTCCATCGCCCCGCCAGGTACACCCCAGTCATATGTATCTGAACGATATTGAAGCAATACTTCTTGTTTATCATTTAATATAATGATTGCTGATCCTACGAGAATAAGCGGTCTTGTACCAACGACTTTTCGTAACTCTTCAATATACCCCATATGTAAATTCCCCTTTCCCTAACCTCCCTTATCATAACAAAATTTCTCTCTTTTTGTTCATGTAATTTTAAAGAAAAAAAGGAAGCTTTCGCCTCCGTTTTTTCATCTTTATTTCTTAAAACTTTCATATTTTACAGCTTCAAAAGCTTCCTCAATTTCATCATTACGATAATGGACATATGTAAAACGACCCAATTCTACTAATCTTGCTATTTCCTGTAACGCTTTATGCTGCTCATATGTTTCTTTCAGCTTAATATGTACATAAAACTTCATTAAAGGATGTTCATATAAAGGTTCTCCCACCTCTACATATACATCTTCAACCCCTTGTACAACTCTTACATAACTCGCAAATTGATAAAGTGCTTCTCTGTCTGAAACGATTTTTAATGTATACATATATTCTCCCCCTTTCCTTTACTATATCAAAAAGACGACCATACCATGTTATAGAACTATGAAATTTTTTCGACTTGTCATCTATATATTCAATAAAGAAGGCGTTTATCCATACATGACATCTTTTCCCCACATATATTATAGGAAGAACTTTTTTCATTTGAGGTGTTCCTTATGGATCCATACGTCAATATATGTATTTGCATTACTCCCGGCGCCGATATTTCTGATGACCGCATCGCAAAAGATTTAGCTGTTGCAGAATCAATTTGGCACCCCATTACATTTCAAATTCAAGAAGTAATTGTATTAAATGAACTTTTCCGTTTTTTTGACCGTGAAATCAGTTATAAAAATTCCATTCAAAGTCAAGAAAAGTTGGCATCCTTTTTCCAAACATGTGTAAATGAAGCTCCTGAATGCGACCTTTATATTTGTTATATTGGCAGTGATTATTTCAAAGAAACAGCAGTAATTGCCTGCGCTTATTCTTTAGCAAAACAACAGCAACTTACTGGCTATATCGTTTTAACAAATTCGGCTGCCCCTATGAAAAATATATATACGCTCGCTCACGAAATCGGTCATATTTTATTTACAAGACGTATTCATGGAAAACTTACTCATGCAGATCCTCATTCTCCAACCGGCTCGGAGCACCACCCTTCTCCAACAAATCTTATGTATCCGATAGTCCCTCGTCCAGAAAACGTTCATATTCATTCCTTATTAACAACAGAACAAAAAGCGCTCTCTTTACAAAGCTCTTTACTACAAAGAAAAAAACAGTAACCCTCATGTTACTGTTTAAAACAACTTGTTCCAATCAACAAACAAAATCCCGGCTGCTAGAAATAAAAATAGACAACTAAATGTAAATGTAATCCCTCTAAAAATCCCTATATAATATTTCTTTGGAAATAATTTTTTGTATATCCAGAGCAGCCGCTTTCCTATTAAACCGAAAAACAGAATATATCCTGATGTGTAATCTAATATATTAATAAAATAGTCAACATATATCCTTTTTATAAAAGAGTTATTGTTAGGTTAACCTTAGAAAACTACTACTCAATTTACCTATAAATAATACTGTCTCTCTTTTTATTCGTATACTTTCCTTTTTCTAATTTTATATGAATTTTCAAAAGCATATAAATAACAATGAAAAGAATTATTTGTTGTACATACATTCCAATAATACTTGATAAATCTATCATTACGAATACATATTCCAATGCAATTGGAACTAGTAAATACGCCAAAGTAAACCAACCACCAAATTTAATATTTACAATAGCTGCAAATAGAACTACTATTCCAACAAGAATGAAGCTTTCTGTCGCAGTAAATTTAATAAATGTTGTACCATAAAAATTATTTAATAATGCAATACTGAAAATTGATAAAAACCATATCGCACCTGTTATATACATAATTAAAAATTCAGTTCTTTTACGCTTAAATGAGGCTGTTCTCATGCCCCATATTAATACACTAATTCCTACAAAAATCATAATCGGATATCCAATTAATTCAATTAAAGAATAAGACAAACGATGGTCGGCTTCACTAAAAAATACACTCTTCATCATCGTGAATGCTAATAAATTTATAATAAAGTAAAGCAATAATTTATAATTCCCTTTTTTATCAACTTCCATCTCTTTGGCAAGTTGATTTGCATACTCTTTTGGAGCATGACCGAATATATCATTTACACTCTTCCCTCTCTTTTCTCCTTCTATTAAATGAACTTCCGCATCTTCTATAAAGGAAATAATATCAGCTTCTCTAATGCCCTTTGTTCGTAAATACCCTTGAGTATCATCTAAAAACTTTTGCCCTTCATTCGATAGCACTTTTATCACCCCCTTATTTAACCATTTCTCTTCTATTCGTCTTCATCATAATTTCAAGGAAAATTAAAATAAACAAACTTCCGTATAAACATATAATTTGAAATAACATTGGCATGAGATCTTCAGATGTAAATGTTTTAAACAGTAACATAATAGAAAGCGGAATGATTAAATATAAGTTTTTAAACCATCCTTCAAAATATATATTTATAGCTACTGTGATCATAAAAATCCCACCAGCTACTATATAACTTTGGACTTCGGTGAATGTGAGCATTTTTGTAGGATATATCACATCTAATATCGTAACAGCTCCTAATAAAAACAATGGAGCAATCATAACTAAAGACCACATGGAAAACCATGTTTTTGTAAAGCTTGTGACGAAGGTCATTTTGCGAAGTAGAAAATTAGGACCCATAACAACTAAAATCAATGAAAAACTGTAACCGATACACTGAATAAGTGAAATCTGTAACATTCCATTACTCACTATTAAGATAGAAGCAATAATCCAAAAAGATACGATATTCATTACTGTAAAACCAATTTGCTTCCACGTTTCCTGTCTATCTCTTTCCATCACTTTTACAAGTTCATTTGCATATTCTTTCGGTGAGCTTCCGAAAATATCTTCTACACTCTTCCCCTCACTCTCACCTTCTATTAAATGAAGTTCTGCGTCTTCTAAAAAGTTTTCAATATCACTTTCTTTCACACTCTTTGCCGTCAAAAATAATCTCATATCTAACAAAAACTTTCGTGCTTCACTTGATAACATTATTTTCTCCTTCCCTTCCCTTCAAGTAGACGTTCTACACTACTTTGCATCGCTTCCCAGCGATCCATAAATTCATCAAGTGCTTCCTCGCCTTTTTCTGTTAATGTGTAATATTTTCTCTTTGGGCCAGATGGAGATTCCTTCATTACGCTTGTTATTAATCCTTCTTTTTGCATTCGTATTAATAACGGATAAATACTTCCCTCACTCGCCATTGTAAAACCATACTTTGCTAGCTTCTCACTCATTTCATAACCGTATATTTCGCCTTCAGAAATAATAGCAAGTAAGCATCCTTCTAAGATCCCTTTCAGCATTTGACTTGTCGACATAATTCAAATCCTCCTACTATCTTGTTTTACAAGATAGATAAGCGTAAGTATCTTGCTTTACAAAATAGTATAGCAAAGACTATTTTGCAAAACAAGATAGCTAACGATATTTTTTCCAAATGTTTGCAGGATTTTCATTATAACCTCTCTAAATAGAGCACTATGAAAACTTTATTATGAAGGGATGTTTTTCATCATGGTTACAAATCGAGTTGTCTTTTTAACAGGTGCTGCGAGTGGTATTGGATATGAAATGGGAAGTGCTTTTGCAAAAGAAGGTGCAAAAGTTGTGATTACTGATCGTCTTGAAGAACGTGCGAAAGAAGCTGCTGAGCAATTACAAAGTGAAGGTTTTCAAGCTATCGGTTTAAAATGTGACGTTACATCTGAAGAGGAAATTACAGCATCAATTTCTCAAACAGTTAGTCATTTTGGTTCATTAGATATATTAATTAACAACGCAGGAATGCAACACGTTTCACCCATTGAAGACTTTCCAACGGAAAAGTTTGAGCTACTAATTCAAATTATGCAAATTGCTCCGTTTATCGCAATTAAGCATGCCTTTCCGATTATGAAACAACAAAAATATGGTCGTATTATTAATGTCGCTTCTATTAACGGCCTTGTCGGGTTTGCTGGAAAAGCTGCCTACAATAGTGCAAAACATGGCGTAATTGGATTAACAAAAGTTGCCGCTTTAGAAGGTGCTACGCATGGTATTACTGTTAATGCCCTTTGCCCTGGTTATGTCGATACCCCTCTTGTACGTAATCAACTACAAGACTTAGCTACTACACGAAATGTACCACTTGAAAATGTTTTAGAAGATGTTATTTATCCACTCGTCCCACAAAAGCGCTTATTACAAGTACAAGAAATCGCTGATTATGCTATGTTTTTAGCGAGTGAAAAAGCTAAAGGTATTACTGGTCAAGCTGTCGTTATCGATGGTGGCTATACTGCTCAATAAAAAATAAAGTTTGCTCAAGAAGAGCAAACTTTATTTTTTATTGCGAGGATCTTCGTACTTTAGTAATTGCCGCGGGAGCTTCTCAATTGCAACAATTACCCCCTCTAATTTACTTTCAATACGGTGGAGTAAATATAATGTTACAACAATTGGAAACCCTACATTACCTATCATCTTGATCCACTCTTCCATCCTCTTCTCCTCCTTTCATTATATAAGTAAGAGAAAACAATGCATTTAGGCATAAAAAAACAAGCTATTATGTATTAGCCTGTTTTTCAAATAATGATGCAATTTCTCGTTTATAATCCCCGCTTATAATACCTTTCTCAGTAATAATTCCTGTAATTAATTCGTTCGGTGTTACGTCAAATGCAGGGTTATAAACATTCGTTCCAATTGGTGCTACTTGTTTTCCAAAGATTTTCGTAACTTCTGTTTCATCTCTTTCTTCAATAATTATTTCGGCTCCAGTTTCTTTCCTAACATCAAATGTTGACAGTGGCGCAGCAACATAAAATGGGATATCAAAGTGCTTTGCTAAAATAGCTAAATTCATTGTCCCTATTTTATTTGCCGTATCTCCATTTGCGACAATTCGATCCGCCCCTACAATAATTGCATTTATTTCTTTCGTTTGAATAGCATGAGCTGCAGTATTATCTGTAATAAGGGTCACATCAATATTTGCTTGCTTCAATTCCCAGGTCGTTAAGCGACCACCTTGTAAAACTGGTCTCGTTTCACACGCATATGCATGTAAACGCACACCTTTCTCTTTTCCAATATAAAAGGGAGCTAATGCAGTTCCATATCTGGCAGTTGCGATACTTCCAGCGTTACAGATTGTTAAAATATTATCGCCATCTTTAAAACATGTTAACGCATATTCCCCAATATTTCGGCACACCTCTTCATCTTCCTGCTGAATGCGAAGCGCTTCTTCTTCTAATGTTTTTTGTGCTTCTTTTATTGTAGTAATCTCTCGAATAGATTCTCTCATACGATCAATTGCCCAAAATAAATTTACTGCTGTCGGGCGTGACGTTCCTAAATAATTACAATCTCTATTAAACTTCGTTTGAAATTCTTCAATATGTACAGTGTTATATTTTTTTGATGCAAGCGCCAAGCCAAATGCAGCTACAATTCCAATTGCAGGCGCTCCTCGTACTTCTAACATTACGATGCTTTTCCAAACCTCTTCAATAGTCGTCAACGTTTTGTATTCTGTGCTATGCGGCAATTTCGTTTGATTTAATACCGCAATTGCATCACCTTTCCAGCTTACAGATCTCGGAACAGTAACAATTGTACTCACGCTTTTACGCCCCCTGAAACTGTCTGTTGAAATAATGTTCGAAACAGTTGAATATCAGCACTTTTAGATTCATATTTTATTAGTTCTTTACCTAAGGATAGCGCTTGTTTCTTAGCTTGAATTCTTGTTTCTTTATTTTCTATTTCATCTAAATCTGCTACATGAGCTAAACCAATTGTTCTACGAATCAGTTCACATCCGGCAAATCCAACTGCATCAGTAAAGATATTTTGCAAAATAATTGGTAACCATTGTTTTTCTTTCGTATATGCTTCTACACCTTCTCCAATCCATAACTTTGTAAAAGTTTCTACAAAATAACTCCACGTCTTTTCTATATGGAAAAATAGTACACTTCTTTTCTCTTCTTCTCTAGATAAAGCATTTAATAATAGATTTGCAATAAATTGACCTATGTCAAATCCAAATGGGCCATATGTCGCAAATTCTGGATCAATCACTTTCGTTTCAGAAGGTGACGAAAAAATACTACCAGTATGTAAATCACCATGAATAAGAGTTTCTTTTCTTGTTAAGAACTTATATTTATATTGTGCTACTTTTAGTTTTAAAGTTTTATCACTCCAAAGTTCATCAACCACGAGCTGTAAATCTGGCTCATAATCATTTGTATCATAATGTCCAAACGGATCTGTAAACACTAAATCCTCTGTAATTTTACAAAGGTCCGGATTTACAAAGGTACCTTCTAGTAACCTCTTCTCTTCTGACTGTAAACCAAAATCTGAAGTATAAAATAAAACATGTGCTAGAAAACGGCCGATATGCTGGGATAAAAGCGGATATTCTTCTCCGTCTATTAATCCTTTTCTTGTAATTGTTAGTCTTGATAAGTCTTCTATTACCGTTATCGCTAACTCTTCATCATGACTGTACACTACTGGAACATAATCCGGTACATACTGCGCAAAAATTTGTAATGCCTTGCTTTCAATCGTTGCTCTTTTTATAGACAATGGCCAGCTTTCACCAACTACTTTCGCATAAGGCAGTGCTTGTTTTATTATAATTGATTTCTCTCCATCATCTAATTTGAACACGTAATTTAAGTTTCCGTCTCCAATTTCATGACAAACGACATTTGCCTTCGCTTCAAAATAGCCATGATCTTTCGCATATTGTACAGCTGTTATTTCTGTTAATGAATAATATCCCATCGTCTTCTCCCCCTTTTTAAATTCAGAGGTTTTTCTAACATAGAAAAACCTCTTTCCACTAAGAAAGAGGTTTGAAGTTTATCTTCTCCCCTCTTATCTGCCAGAAAGTTTTACTTTCTGCTGGAATTAGCACCGTGCCTTTTGGCGTAATAAACGCCCCATTTCACAATGGTATTACGGTCGGTTGCTGGGCTTCATCGGGCCAAATCCCTCCACCTGCTCTTGATAAGA
This sequence comes from Bacillus sp. AR8-1, assembly GCF_008042345.1. Classification (NCBI taxonomy): domain Bacteria; kingdom Bacillati; phylum Bacillota; class Bacilli; order Caryophanales; family Bacillaceae; genus Bacillus; species Bacillus sp. AR8-1. Next base: position 40,960 of record NZ_QNUB01000044.1, on the reverse strand, counting down.
GTTGTATAATTTTTTGAATTTTTAACTTTATGTTGAAGACTATACCAAGAATAAAAATCACTTGTCAACATTTTATTTGTATAATTCTGGACGGCGATCCGCAAAAACTGGAATTCCTTTACGTACTTCTTTAATTTTCTCGAATTCAAGCTCTCCAAATAAAATTGATTCCTCTTCATTCGCCTCTACTACAACTTCACCCCAAGGGTCCACAATTAAAGAATGACCCGCAAATACATTATTTGGATCCTTTCCTGCTCTATTACATGCAACAACATAACACTGATTTTCAACTGCTCTTGCTTGCAATAGCAAACGCCAATGTGCTAAACGAACTAATGGCCATTCTGCTACAACAAATAATACTTTTGCCCCTTTAGCAGTATGGACACGCATCCACTCTGGAAAACGAATATCATAACAAATTGTTCCAGCGCATTCAACATCATCTAGCTTAAATTCGCCCGTACCATTACCGGCTATTAAATATTTATGTTCATCCATAAGCTGAAATAAATGTACTTTACTATATTCGTTGACTAGCTGTCCTTCATTATTTACAACATACATCGTATTTGTAACGCCTTGCTCTGTTTGCTTTGCTATAGAACCACCAACAATATGTATATCATATTGCTTCGCCCATTCTATTAACTTTTCTTTCGTTTCCACTCCATCCCTATCTGCAATTTCAGAAAGTCTCGTTAAATCATATCCTGTTGTCCATAGTTCTGGTAAGACGATAACATCTGGCCTTTCCTTCATAGCTTCGCTTATTTTATTTTTAGCATTCTCAATATTTTTTTCTACATCTCCAAAAACAATATCCATTTGAATACATGCGACTTTCATTTTTTCAGCCCCATTCTTATTTTTTCTTTACAAAATACTGGAAAGATTATATCATTTGTCACTAGAATTGTAACAACTTTCAAAAGAGGTGGAAAGTATGAAATTATTTCAACCTTCTGAGATAGTAACATCATTGCCAACACAATTTTTCGCTTCACTTGTTGCAAAAGTTAACAAAGTCGTTGCAGCTGGTCATGATGTTATTAATCTAGGTCAAGGTAATCCAGATCAACCAACACCGCAGCATATCGTAAAAGCTTTACAAGATGCTGCCGAAAAGACCATTCATCATAAATATCCGCCATTTCGCGGACATGAAAGTTTAAAAGAAGCCGTGGCAACATTCTATCAACGTGAATATGATGTAGTAGTAAATCCGAAAACTGAAGTTGCTATATTGTTTGGTGGGAAGGCTGGACTAGTAGAATTACCACTTTGTTTTACAAATCCTGGTGATACAATTCTCGTTCCAGATCCAGGCTATCCAGATTATTTATCAGGAGTTGCTTTAGCCAAAGCACAATTTGAAACAATGCCGCTTATTGCAGAAAATAACTTTTTACCAGATTATACAAAAATTAATAACTCTATTGCCGAGCGTGCAAAATTAATGTTTTTAAACTATCCAAATAATCCTACAGGTGCTACTGCATCAAAAGATTTTTTTGATGCAACTATTCATTTTGCTAATAAACATAATATATTAGTTGTTCACGATTTCGCTTACGGCGCTATCGGATTTGATGGTCAAAAACCTGTTAGTTTCTTGCAAGCAGACGGTGCGAAAGATATAGGAATTGAAATTTACACGTTATCGAAAACTTTCAATATGGCTGGATGGCGTATTGCTTTTGCAGTTGGAAATGAAAGTGTCATCGAAACCATTAACCTATTGCAAGATCATATGTATGTTAGTATTTTTGGTGCAATTCAAGATGCTGCTCGCGAAGCACTATTAAGTTCACAGTCTTGTGTAGTAGATCTTGTAAATAGTTACGAATCTCGGAGAAACGCTCTTATTTCAGCTTGTCACTCAATTGGTTGGAATGTAGACATTCCAACCGGATCATTCTTTGCATGGCTTCCTGTACCAGAAGGTTATACATCCGAGCAATTTTCTGATATTTTACTAGAAAAAGCACACGTTGCAGTTGCTCCTGGTGTTGGATTTGGTGAACATGGCGAAGGGTATGTCCGTGTTGGTCTCTTGCATACAGGAGATAGATTACGAGAAGCCATTAATCGAATTGATAAATTAAATTTTTTCAAAAAGTAATTGACAACATGAAAAATATCTGACAAAATTCAGTTATCTTAAAAATTTAAACATTTCTAAATACTTCTTATCAAGAGCAGGTGGAGGGACGAGCCCGACGAAACCCGGCAACCGATCTACAATCGTAGACACGGTGCTAATTCTCGCAGCATTATGCTGACAGATAAGGAGCTGGTTGTAAAAAAACCTCTCCTTAGCTGAGAGGTTTTTTTATTTAACTAGGAGGTTATAACAATGAGCGGAATTATAGCGACGTATTTAATCCATGATGATTCACATAACTTAGAAAAAAAGGCTGAGCAAATTGCACTTGGTTTAACAATTGGCTCTTGGACTCATTTGCCACAATTATTGCAAGAACAATTAAAGCAACATAAAGGCAACGTCATTCATATTGAGGAATTAGCTGAACATGAACATACGAATTCGTATTTACGTAAAAAAGTAAAACGCGGAATTATTAAAATCGAATATCCGTTATTAAACTTCAGTCCAGATTTACCAGCAATTTTAACGACTACATTTGGAAAGCTATCCCTTGATGGCGAAGTAAAATTAATTGACTTAACTTTTTCAGAAGAATTGAAAGAACATTTTCCTGGTCCAAAATTCGGGATAGATGGGATTCGAAACCTTTTACAAGTGCATGATCGTCCCCTTTTAATGAGTATTTTTAAAGGAATGATTGGACGAAATATTGGGTATTTAAAAACGCAATTACGTGATCAAGCAAGTGGTGGTGTAGATATAGTAAAAGATGATGAAATATTATTTGAAAATGCATTAACACCACTTACGAAACGCATTGTATCTGGAAAAGAAGTTTTACAATCCGTATATGAAACATACGGACATAAAACGTTATATGCCGTAAACTTAACAGGACGAACTTTTGATTTAAAAGAAAATGCGAAACGTGCAGTGCAAGCTGGAGCTGATATTCTATTATTTAACGTATTTGCTTACGGACTAGATGTACTGCAATCACTTGCAGAAGATGATGAAATCCCAGTTCCTATTATGGCACACCCTGCTGTAAGTGGTGCTTATTCAGCATCTAAGTTATATGGAATTTCATCTCCATTATTACTCGGAAAGCTACTACGCTATGCTGGGGCTGACTTTTCATTATTCCCATCTCCATACGGAAGTGTTGCGCTAGAAAAAGAGGAAGCTCTTGCTATCTCAAAATATTTAACTGAAGACGATGCATTTTTCAAGAAGAGCTTTTCTGTTCCATCTGCTGGTATTCACCCTGGTTTCGTTCCCTTTATTGTACGAGATTTCGGTAAAGATGTTGTTATTAATGCTGGCGGCGGGATACATGGACATCCAAATGGAGCGCAAGGCGGTGGTAAAGCATTCCGTACTGCAATTGAGGCTACTTTGCAAAATAAACCACTCCATGAAGTAGATGACATAAATTTGCATAGTGCACTACAAATATGGGGAAATCCCTCTCATGAGGTGAAATTATGAGTATTCAAGTATTTTGTGATTTCGATGGCACGATTACAAATAATGATAACATTATGTCCATTATGGAAAAATTCGCACCACCAGAAGCTGAAGAAGTAAAGAATAGAATTTTATCACAAGAGCTATCTATTCAAGAAGGTGTTTCTCAATTATTTCGATTAATACCTACTCATCTGCACGATGAAATTATTCAATTTTTAATAGAAACTGCTGAACTTCGTAATGGTTTTCATGAATTTATACAATTTGTAAATGAAAATAACATTTCTTTTTACGTTATATCAGGTGGAATGGATTTCTTCGTCTATCCACTCTTACAAGGACTCATTCCAAAAGAGCAAATTTACTGTAATGAAACAGATTTTTCAAATGAATACATTACGGTGAATTGGCCTCATCCTTGTGATCATCATTGTCAAAATCATTGCGGATTATGTAAATCATCTCTCATCCGTAAATTGAGTGATACGAATGACTTCCATATTGTGATTGGAGATTCAATTACTGATTTACAAGCTGCGAAACAAGCAGATAAAGTATTTGCTCGTGACTTCCTTATTACAAAGTGTGCAGAGAATTATATTGCTTATACACCGTTTGAAACATTCCATGATATTCAAAATGAATTAAAACATTTGTTGGAGGTGAAATCATGAAACAACTTTTTCGTCAATGGTATGACTTAAGCGAGATAAAAAAAGAATTAACAACTCGAAATTGGTTCCCAGCAACAAGTGGTAATATTTCTATAAAAGTTAGTCATGAGCCACTTACTTTTCTCATTACAGCAAGCGGTAAAGATAAAACAAAAACCACTCCAGATGATTTTCTATTAGTAGATCATGTAGGAGTTCCTGTTTTAGAGACTGAATTACGCCCTTCAGCAGAAACAATATTGCATACACATATTTATAACAATACGAATGCCGGGTGCGTACTTCATGTTCATACAACTGATAATAATGTCATCACAAATTTATATAGTGATGCAGTTACCCTTCAAAATCAAGAAATTATTAAAGCTCTCGATATTTGGGAAGAAGGTGCAACAATTCACATTCCTATTATCGAAAACCATGCCCATATCCCAACGCTTGGAGAAAACTTTCGAAAGCATATACAAGGTGATTCGGGAGCGGTATTAATCCGTAACCACGGTATTACCGTATGGGGCCGAGATAGCTTTGATGCAAAGAAGAGATTAGAAGCTTATGAGTTTTTATTCCAATTTCATATAAAACTACTATCAATTCAAGGAGGCGTTTCTAATGGCGCAAATTCGTATTCATGAAGTAAATACTCGTATTGAAAATGAAGTGGAAGTATCTAAATTTCTACAAGAGGAAGGCGTTTTATATGAGAAATGGAATATTTCTAAACTTCCTACTCATTTAAATGAAAATTATTCTTTAACAGATGAAAACAAAGCTGAAATATTAGCTGTTTTTTCAAAAGAAATCGCTGATGTTTCAGCACGTCGAGGTTATAAAGCACATGATGTAATTTCACTTTCAAATAGCACACCTAACCTTGACGAATTATTAATTAATTTCCAAAAAGAACATCATCATACAGACGACGAAGTCCGCTTTATCGTCAGTGGTCATGGCATTTTCGCTATTGAAGGCAAAGATGGGAAATTCTTTGATGTTGAACTTGAGCCAGGCGATCTAATATCTGTTCCAGAAAATGCAAGACATTATTTTACCTTGCAAGATGATCGTCAAGTTGTAGCTATTCGTATTTTTGTGACAACTGAAGGCTGGGTTCCAATCTATTAAGGTAGTTAGTTGAATAAAAGGACTTGGATCCCCTTTTCCAAACTTTTATTCACTCTACATATATACATCCTCCTATGGAACAGGCTTATTTCACTTTTGAAATAAGCCTGATTTTTTATTTACTCAAAAGTACCATTTCATCACAAATTTAACGCCTTGATTTTTCAAGTGTATTTTTTGAACATTTATTGAACATTTATTGAAATTTTTCTGAAAATTCTGTTTTGTATGTGATATACTACAATTAACTAAGAAGGAAAATAATATCGCAAACAGAGGGGGATAATCATGAGCTTACTTATCGCACTTATACTTGGAGTTACATGTGGGGCATTTCCTGTTATTTTAGGAGCTATTATGGAAGAGTTAGAAATTGGTGTTTTAGGATTTGTCGCATCTTGTGTAAGCGCTTTATTATTTGGTTTATTCGGCGCTATTCCTGTTTCAATTCTGTGTGCTTTTTATATAATACGCCATGCTCGTACAAAACAATTTGGTCCTAATCACATCGCACAAATTATCCCATTCCCGGTTGAACGATGTCGCCGCGCTTCTAACTTATAATGACTAAATAAATAAAAGTCCTCAAATGAGGACTTTTATTTATTTTCTTCTAGAAATTGAAACAATTCTTGTAGATGTAGGGCATCTTCACCATAGCTAACAGATACATGAAATATACCGTCAATCTCAGCTTGCATATAAAGATCCACTCCATCACAATCATATTTCAATGCCAAATAAAACTCCATTTCTTCTAACATCTTTTTAGAGGTTCGAATTACATAATGCCCCTTCTCATCTCTTCCATATTCAAAGTCTGGTTCAAAATCATATTTTTGTTTAAAAGCTTCTTTTTGTTTTTCATTAATTTGCATACAAGTAGCTCGCTGTACAGTATCAATCATCTCATCAAACTTTTGAAGGTCCACCTCGTTTACCCCCTTATATATTTTTTATATAATACTTGTGTTCCACTATTTTCTTCGCCATCCTTAATTAACTCTTCATACAATTCTTTCGCCAAACTTAAGCCTGGGACTGGTAATTGTAATTTTTCTGCTTCCTCTAAAGCAATTTTCATATCTTTCATAAAATGCTTTACATAAAATCCTGGCTCAAAGTCTCCTTTTAACATTCGAGGAGCTAAATTACTTAATGACCAACTACCTGCTGCCCCTGTTGAAATACTCTCTAACACTTTATCTGGATTCAATCCAGCCTTCTTCGCGTAAGCAACAGCCTCACATACTCCAATCATATTGGAAGCAATCGCAATTTGATTGCACATTTTTGTATGTTGTCCACTCCCAGCTGGTCCTTGTAATTGAATGTTTGTTCCTAACTTTTCAAGTAAAGGTAAGCATCTATCATATATTTCTTTCTCTCCACCTACCATAATTGCGAGTTTTGCTTCTTTCGCACCAACATCTCCTCCTGAGACAGGTGCATCTAACGTATATATATTTTTGCTTTTTGCAACTTCATTAATACGTTTTGCTAAAGTAGGTGTAGATGTCGTAAAGTCAATTGCTATCGTACCTTCTTTTGCATGTTCTATAATTCCTTCTATACCAAAATACACTTCTTCTACATCATGTGGATATCCAACCATTGTCATTACAATATCAACTTGCTTCACTAACTCTTTTGGCGTATCACACCATTGTGCACCATCTTGCACTAAAGAATCTGTTTTTGCTTTCGTTCTATTATATACATATACTTTATGACCATCTTGCATTAAGTGATAAACCATACTTTTTCCCATTACGCCAATACCAATGAAACCTATTGATAAAGTTTTATGTTCCATTTTCTCATCCCCTTTGTTCTAATAAATCATTTACCATCTTTCGGAACTCTTTATTAAAGTCATCATCCATACTATTTTTTACATTTGAAAATAACATAACAAAAATTCCTTTTTCTTTATTAAAATTATTGAAAGTGTTCCAACCAGATAATACACCATGATTATGAAAATAATCTGGATATATATATAAACTAAATGCATATTTCCGTTCTGCTGAAGGCGAAAACATTGCTTGTATACTTTGTTCAGAAAGAAGTTTTCCATTTATAATTGCTTCGTCTAACTTCTTCATATCTCCAACTGTCGTATACATCTCACCACAACCATATAGCCAATCCATGCCTAACTTCTGCGCTGGTACAAGCTCTTGATTTTTTTTCACATAACCCTTTGTAAAATTTTTATCTCCAGGTACCATATTTCCCATACCGGATTCATGCATATCTGCTTTTACAAATATGTTTTCTTTTATGTAATCTCCTAAAGGTTTTTTCGAGATATGTTCTATTATATAAGCAAGAACCATATAATTATAATCTGTATATCTCCAACCTGTTCCTGCAGGAAATTCTAAATTTTGACGTCCAATCCAATTAATTAACTGTAAACGGGAAGCAGCATTCACATTTCCTTTCGCATGTTCAGGTAAACCAGAGGTATGGGTTAATAAATGATATAGCGTAATATTTTTATTCTCCGGAAATGAAGGAATATATTTATTTACATTATCTTGAATATTCAATTTACCTTGTTCTTTCAACTGTAAAATAGATGTGGCAACAACTGTTTTCGTAATAGAACCAATACGATATTTTGTTTGAGGCGTATTTTCTATTTTATTTTGAACATCAGCATACCCATATCCTTTATTCAATATAACACGCTCTTTATCTGTTACCAAAACTGTTCCATTAAATTGCTTTCCGACTAAATATTGATCTAATTTTTGAGATATGCTAGCATAATCAATTTGTTGCTCTTCTTTTTCTTCTATATTCCCTTGTACTTCTGATTCAATAGTAGGATTCACTTTAGTTGTTAATACAGTGTTTTCCTTTATATTGGGGCTAACAAGAAAATAGTATACTCCGCCGCCAACTATAGCAGACAGTGAAGCCATCACCATTACTTTTTTTATCATATTGATCCTCCATAATTCCTTCGCTAAAAATTGTCCCCCTATTCTATTATCAAACAATAAAAAAAAATCGCAACAATTTGTTGCGAAAAATTACATTTTTTCTTTTCTATACACACATACTTGATTCTTCCCATTTTTTTTCGCTTCATATAATGCAATGTCCGCTCGTTGCATTAATTCTTCTCTTGTAGTTCCTTGTTCATATAACGCAACTCCAAAGCTAGCTGTTAGCTTCGAAATTCCAGTGAATTGCTTTGTTTCAATGAAGAATCGTAATGACTCCGCAACTTGAAATGCTTCCTTTTCTACTGTATTTGTCACTAATATAATGAATTCTTCTCCTCCCCATCTTGCAAATACATGTTGTTGCTCCACTTTAGATTTCATAAGCTCTGCAAGTTGTATTAATGCCAAATCACCAAAATCATGACCATATGTGTCATTAACCGTTTTAAAATTATCTATATCAAATAAAATGATAGCTATTTTCTCATCACTACGTATTACCTTTTCCCACTCTACCTCTAGTATTTGTTGAAACTTTAAACGATTATAAATCTCTGTCAATGAATCTACCATAGCAAGTCTTTCTTGCTCTTGATAGATTTCATCTAATTCTGTAATTTCCGTGCACTTTACAATAAATCTTGATAAATCTTCTGGCAATGGTGTCGCACGTAATAAAAAAGTGGATACTACCCCTTCATAATTTAGCATCTTAATTCTTCTACCACTTGATAAAGTATCGTCTAACCATGTTATATCATGCGTCGTCGAATAGTATCCACTTTCTCTAATAAAATGTTCAGCAAATACTAAATGTTGCTCACGATAGGCAAACAGATTTTCATATCCAAAAAAAGCTAAAAAATTTGTATTACAATCAACAATCTCATCATCTTCTACTATAAATAATAGATCATTTTGAAAATCAAACATCGTTTGAAGCAATTCCTGCTGCAAACCGACTTGCCTTACTAAAGAAAGTTGATACAAACTCTTATTCACTTCCTCTAACACTGCTTGCGGAGTTACAGGAGCTATTACAATATTACGTATTCCTAATGCAAGTACATCTGTGAATTCTTTTGTTATTTGTTGATCCCAAATGACAATGAATGTACTGTGCGGAGTATACATATTCTTTATATATTTTATTTGAGAATAATCTGTTACATACGTAATGATAATGTGTGGTTTCGTTCTTTGAAATAATAGTTCGCCCTCTTCAAAACTATTTGCTATAAACATACATTTTGGATGGATATTTTCTACCGTTTGTTGATGCTTACATCCATTTTCTATATAAAGGACATTTAACTGCAGATCTTGTAACACATTTTGGAAAACCGTATTCTCTAATAAAAAATGTAGTATGTTCATCACTAGTCTTCACTCACTTCATATATCTTGTTCTACTGAATTCCTCACAAACTTTTTTAAAAGACTGTTCTCCAATAAACTTTAATTTGTGAGAGATACATATTAACAAGCTAATTGAGAATGTTATCTTCGCTTTTCACTCTATAAATTCCTTTTTTAGTGTATGATTGTAGGAATTGTATCGTTTGTATGAATGCCCTAGCTTATTTTTAAAACTTGACAATTAAAATAAAGATATTATATTCTTAAATTCGATAACTTACAAAATGTAAGTAGTGTATATTATTTTTTTGAAAATAATTCGATATACAATTTGGAGGATATACAATGACAAACGACAACTTTTTTAACGTTCTATATGAACGCACATCTACACGTGCATTCAACCCAAATAAAGAAATCTCATCTACAGAATTACATGAGATTTTAAAAGCCGCAGCACAAGCACCTTCCGCTTGGAACTTGCAACACTGGAAATTCCTCGTTTTTCAAGGTGAAGATGTACAAAAACGATTACACCCAATAGCTTATAACCAACAACAAATTCTTGATGCTTCTGCAGTAGTCGCTATTTTAGGTGATTTAGAAGCTTATAAAAATGTTGAGCCAGTATATGGTCCAATTGTAGAACAAGGATTTATGAAAGAAGAAGCAAAAGAACGCTTAGCTAAAAATATTGAATCTGCATATGCTCGTGAACAATTCCCAAGAGATGCTGCCTTTTCAAATGCATCTTTAGCAGCAATGCAACTTATGCTTGCAGCTAAAGCAACTGGTTGGGATACTTGTGCTATTGGTGGCTTCAATCCACAAGCACTGACAGACGAATTTAACGTTTCATCTCGTTACGTTCCAATTATGCTTATTACAATTGGTGAATCAACTTTAAAAGGCCACCCTGCACCTCGTATGAGCGTAGAGCAAGTGAGTGAGTGGGCAAAATAATAAAAAACGAAGGTAACTACATTGCCTTCGTTTTTTTATTTCCTGTCATACTTTTGTAATATTACTACAAATCATTCGACATTTATACTTATGGAAAAGTATATTCTATTCCCTTATCATAAATAAACTTGACGTTTTGTGTCGAATTTTGTTTAGGTGTTGAAATATACCCGTGTATTTTTGTTACAATTATGATACAATGATAACAAATAGATAACAAGAGAGGGATTTTCATTGAGTTCATACGGAAGCTTTATCGCACTTTTATGTTACATAGTAACTGTACTGCTTCTATATTTTATTGGTGATGCCGCAAACATCTCCATTTTACAATTCCCAAAAGAAGAAGCATTCCAATTAGAATCAGAAAAACATACTGCACGATCCATTGTACCACTACTCCTAGCTCTTCCTGTATATATCATCGTTTTATATAAAAGTAAAAAAGTGTAAAGGCTACCTATTTCATTTATTTCGGTGGTTTTTACATTTTTTTGTTATATTTCCCCTATTTTAAACATCATTCCATACTAAACACCCAGCTAGTCATTTAAAATGAGAAAATCCCCTAGAAAAAATTCCACTCTCTGTCCAGTCACTCACTACCGAACTTACATAGATTATAAGTGTGAAGGGGGTGATGAGGATTATGTTTGGATCATTTGGATGCTGTGATAACTTTAGAGACTGTCATCATCATGAAAGAGAGTGCAGACATCATGAGAAAGAGAAAGAGAGAGAAGTAGTTAGACCACAACAACCAGCTGTATGTAACGTACTTGCTAGCATTTCAGTTGGAACAGAACTTTCTCTTTTAAGCATTAGAGGTAATGGCACTTTCAACAATGTAATTTTTGAAGGTTTCGCTAACGGTGTTGCTCTTTTCTCTGCTTTAGCTCGTAATAACAAAGACGACAAAGATAACAATAAAGACGATAAGAACAATCAAAATCGAAATACTTTTACTGGTATTTTACGTGTATGCCCAACTGATATCGTTGCTATCGCTATCTAATTCCGTTCCTTATCCTCTATAGTAAGAAAATAAGATTTATTTTTCTCATAGAAAAAACCTGAGACCGATTTCAAATCGACTCAGGTTTTTTTATTGGTTATATGCTTTTAACTAGTTCAACAACTTCTTCAGCAGTTGACATCATTAATGCTTTTTCTGCTAATGTTTCCATTTCTGCTTTTGACAACTTGCTTAGTTGTGTTCTTGCAGGAAGAATAGATGTTGCACTCATACTGAACTCATCTAAACCTAATCCTAATAATAATGGGATAGCAAGTGAATCGCCTGCCATCTCACCACACATACCAGCCCATTTGCCTTCTTTATGAGCAGCATCGATAACCATTTTTACAAGACGTAAAATAGATGGGTTATATGGTTGGTATAAGTATGATACTTGTTCGTTCATACGGTCTGCAGCCATTGTGTATTGGATTAAATCATTTGTTCCGATAGAGAAGAAGTCAACTTCTTTCGCGAATTGATCTGCTAATACAGCTGAAGCTGGGATTTCAACCATCATACCAACTTCAATAGAATCAGAAACAGTTGTACCCGCTTCTACAAGTTTCGCTTTCTCTTCTAATAAAATTGCTTTTGCTTGACGGAACTCATCAAGAGTTGCAATCATTGGGAACATAATTTTTAAGTTACCGTATACGCTAGCACGAAGTAATGCACGAAGTTGTGTACGGAACACATCTTGCTCATCAAGACATAAGCGAATTGCACGGTATCCTAAGAATGGGTTCATTTCTTTTGGTAAATGTAAGTATGGAAGCTCTTTATCTCCACCGATGTCAAGTGTACGAACAACGACTGGTTGACCTTCTTTTACACCTTCAAGAACTGCTTTATACGCTTCGAACTGCTCTTCTTCTGTTGGAAGATTGTCACGACCCATGTATAAGAATTCTGTACGGTATAAGCCAACGCCTTCTCCGCCATTATCGATAATACCTTGTACATCATTTGGTGTTCCGATATTTGCAACAAGCTCAACGTGATGTCCATCACTTGTTACAGTAGCTTGGTCTTTTAATTTTGCCCATTCAGTTTTTTGCTCTTCAAATTTCGCTTTCTTTTCTTCAAACGAACGAAGAGTTTCTTCTGATGGGTTTACAATTACTTCTCCATCTAAACCGTCAATGATAACGATATCGCCGTTTTGGATTTTCTCCATAACAACTTTCGTACCAACAACAGCTGGAATTTCCATAGAACGAGCCATAATTGCAGAGTGAGATGTACGTCCACCGATATCAGTAGTGAAACCTTTTGCATACTTACGGTTTAACTGAGCTGTATCAGATGGTGTTAAATCTTCAGCAATAATGATTACCTCTTCAGAAATTGTACCAGGATTTGAGAAGTTAATTCCTAGTAAATGTGCAAGAACGCGTTTTGTTACGTCACGAATGTCCGCAGCACGTTCTTTCATATATTCATTATCCATGTTTTCAAACATAGAAATAAACATTGATGCAACTTCATCCATTGCAAATTCAGCATTTACTTTTTCGCTATTTACTTTATCTTTTACTGGGTTTACTAGTTCTGGATCATTTAACACTAATAAATGTGCTTCAAAGATCGCAGCTTTGTCAGCACCTAGTTCAGCAAATGCGTGGTCCTTAATAGCTTCTAATTCAGTTTTTGCTTTCTCAAGCGCAGCGTCTAAGCGTGCAATTTCTGCAGCTTCGTTTGTAATTGATTTCTTTTCGATGTTAAATTCAGGATTTTCAAGTCTGAAAGCCTTTGCAATAGCAATCCCACTTGATGCAGCGATCCCTTGAATGTTAAGAGTCATTATTCTCCTAATCCTTCGTTTTTCATAGTTTCTTCGATAGCTGCTAGTGCTTGAGCTGCATCATCACCATTTGCAGTGATTTTAATTTCTGCGTTTTGTTGAATGCCTAAAGACATAACGCCCATGATTGATTTTAAGTTAACGTTCTTTCCGTTATACTCTAAGTTAATGTCAGAACCGAATTTGCTTGCAGTGTTTACAAGTAGAGTTGCTGGACGAGCATGAATTCCTGAGTCGCTAGTTACTTTAAAGATTTTTTCCATGATTATTTATCTCCTTTAAATTACAGTTTTTTTTAGTTGTATAGACGTGAGTACTACATCATCTATTGTATATAATAGGCGATGTTCGGTCAACCACATCGCCTATTATAATTATAAACATTTTGCGTCAAATTCCTACTGAATGTCAATAATAGCGGTTTCGCCCTTCTTAACATTTCCATCTTTTTTCAATTCGACTTGTTGCCCTTGTTGTAAGTTTGTAAATACAATTGGTGTAATGATAGATGGTGCATTTTCTTTTACAAATGCAAGATCTACTTTTAATAATGGTTGGCCTTGCTTCACTTTATCACCTTGTGCTACAAGTGCCTCGAATCCTTCACCATTTAATTTTACAGTATCAATACCAAAGTGGATTAAAATTTCTTTTCCGCCTTCAGATTGAATACCAATCGCATGTTTTGTAGGGAATACATTGACAATTTCACCGTTAACTGGAGAAACTACTGTTCCTTCAGTTGGCTCAATTGCAAATCCGTCTCCCATCATTTTTCCTGAGAATACTTGGTCAGGCACTTCTGTAATTGGTAAGATTTTCCCTTCGATTGGTGATACAATTGTTTCATTTTCATCAACTTTTTGAGGAGTTTCTTCCACTTTTACAGGTTCTTCTTTTTCAACATGAGGTGTACGACCTGACATTATATCATGAATTTGTGATTTTAACGTGTCAGATTTCGGTCCGAAAATAGCTTGAATGTTATTTCCAACTTCAAGTACACCAGCTGCTCCAAGTTCTTTTAAGCGGTCTTTGTTTACATTCTTTTGTTCGTTAACTTGAACACGTAAACGAGTAATACAAGCATCTAAAGAAGCAATGTTTTCTTTACCACCAAGTGCTACTAATACTTCACGAGGAAGTTCGCCTGCTTCTGTTTTTCCTGCACCGTCATTCGCATTTGCCTCTTCACGACCAGGTGTTTTTAGATTCCATTTACGGATTGCAAAGCGGAATCCGAAGTAGTAAATAACTGCTAGTACAAGACCAACAATAATTACCCACCACCATGCTGTACGGCCTGGTAGTACACCGAATAATAGGAAGTCAATTAAACCACCAGAGAATGTCATACCAATTTTAACACCTAAAATTTGCATTGTCATAAATGATAGACCAGCAAATACAGCGTGAATTCCGAATAATACTGGCGCTACGAATAAGAATGAAAATTCAAGTGGCTCTGTAATACCTGTTAAGAAAGATGTTAATGCTGCAGAACCTAAAATACCTGCTGCTAATTTTTTATTTTCTGGACGTGCTTCATGGTACATTGCTAAAGCTGCTGCTGGAAGACCGAACATCATGAACGGATACTTACCAGTTGTAAATGTACCTGCTGTTAATTCTACACCGTCTTTTAACTGTGCCATAAAGATTTTTTGGTCACCACGGATTAATTCGCCAGCTGCATTTGTATACTGACCGAATTCGAACCAGAACGGTGAATAGAAAATGTGATGTAGTCCAAATGGAATTAATGAACGTTCAATTAAACCGAATATAAATGCTGCGATTGTTCTATTTGCATCAATCATTTGATGTGAGAACGTGTTTAAGCCACCTTGAATGTATGGCCAAACGAAGCACATGATAATACCTACTATTAAAGAGAATGTTGCAGTTGCGATCGGTACGAAACGCTTACCTGCAAAGAAACCTAAGTATGATGGTAATTCAATGTTGAAGTATTTATTATAGCAATATGCCGCTACTATACCGACGATAATACCACCAAATACCCCTGTTTGTAGCGTTGGAATACCTAATACGTTTGCATACGCTGGATCTGTAAATCCAATTTTTACTGGGTCTGCTCCAGAACTTGTTACTTTCACTAGCTTATCTACTTCTAAGAACACACTCATCGTTTTGTTCATAATTAAGTAACCGACGAATGCTGCTAAACCAGCTACTCCGTCTCCACCAGCTAAACCAATTGCTACCCCAACTGCGAATAATAATGCAAGGTTAGCGAAAATAATATCACCAGATTGTTCCATAATTTTTGCAACCATTACGAACCAATCTGCTTTTAAAGCAGGAATAACATTTGTTAACTGTGGATTTTGAAATGCATTACCAAATCCAAGTAAAATACCTGCTGCCGGTAAAATCGCTACTGGAAGCATTAACGCTTTTCCGACTTTTTGAAGAACACCAAAGATCTTCTTAAACATGGAAACCCTTCCTCTCTTATCTATATTGATACCTTCCGACAAACGCCAAAAAGACATGAGGAAAAAAAGATAGAACGATAGCTATACAAAGGGTAGTATATCCCTTTCTCTAGCTTACATTCCTTACTTTTCTCCACTCATGCCTGATCGAATCAGTAACACGTGTCAAAAATAGGTTTACGTATAAGTTCACTATAATTAAGGCAAACGTTTTCGTTACTCACCTTAATGTGTTTGTCGAAATTTGTATAACTTTGCAATAGTTATTATACATAACTATTGTAAGCGATTCAATCATTTTTTTTAACGTTTTCATTTTAGACAAAAATATATGAATTATTACACATGCTCTGCCTTGACTAAGCGTTGCAAGTGCATCGTTAAATAAATACTTTCAGCTTCATATACAGGTAGTTGCAACTCTTTTTGCATGACCTTAACTAGCTTCCAAGCTACGTTATAGCAAACTGGATACTCCGCCTTTAATAAATCAGCAAAACTTTGCGATTCTTCTACTTTTTCTCCTTTTTTCACCCTCTCAATAGCATATTGAAGATGACGAATAAGGCGTAAATAATGAATGCTCTCTTGATCTAATGTAATTTCTAAGTTTGTCTCAATTAAAGATACAAGTTGTGCAATGAGACGGGAGTTTTGATTAACTGAAGATAAATCAGAATTTGTAAGCGAACTGTAAATGTGAAGTGCAATAAAACCAATTTCTCCTTCTGGCAATGTAATTTGCAAACGAGAATTTAAAAGTTCTACAACACCTTCCGCAATTTCATATTCCTCTGGATAGAGCATTTTTGTTTCAACTAAAAAAGGATTATCAATTGTAAGTCCTTGTTTTAACCTTTTAATTGCAAATGAAATATGATCTGTTAACGCAATATGAATATGTTCATTTAGTGGAGATTTCGCTTTTTCTTGAATGTACAGCATAATATCGTTCATCAATTCAATTAATTTTTCACTAACATGCGGCACTAATAATTTATATTGTTCACGATCACGTTCATTTTTTAAGACAAACATTTTTTCGATTTGTTCTTGCTCCAATACATCTTTCGCTTTTTTCCCAAATCCAATTCCTTTACCAATCACTACTACTTCCTCGTGTTCAGGATGGCTAGCAATGATGACATTATTATTTAAAACTTTTTTAATTTCTAGATAATTATTCATATAACACCACCCTCGTACTTAAATAGCCTACTTTTATGTTACAGAATATTCTTCTTTGTCGTCAATGTAAAACATCTGCCATTTAATAAAAATTCATTTTTTAGACATGTTTATATATGATGCGTATAATGTAAGAGCAACTGTACATAGAAAGGAGATAACAGCATGATTAAAATGTTTGTAAGTGATATCGATGGTACAATGATGCAACACGGAGGTCTTATTGATGAACAAGATGTTGCGGCACTACGCAGCCTCGCCGAGCAAAATGTTATTCTTTGCTTCGCTTCCGGAAGACTTGATAATGAAATTGCAGACTTAATGAAAGCTGTAAATACAAATTTTCATCGTATTAGTGTAAATGGTGTTTTTGTATATACACATGAAAATAAACAACTATTATCTGCAACTTTTGATTCCAGCATACTTCCCGATTTGTTAGCTATGACGAATGAAAATCCTTATTTCCGTTATGTAAGTGATGAGCATAATTATTACATTGAAGAGAAAACACCTTTTATTCAAGAACTTGAACAACAAGTAACAATGACTTCTGTTGAAGAACCAAACTTACTACAGAAGATTGATGATACAATTTTCCCAAATAAAATTTCTGTCGGTGGAACAAAGGAGAGCTTACAACTCCTTCAAAAAAAAATTGATGAAAAATTCCACGGGAAAGTTAGTACTTTCATCTCAGCAGAACAATGTTTAGATGTAATGCCACCGAATGTTAGTAAAGGCTCTGCCATTTCTGTTTTATTAAATGAGTTTCAAATAAAACCTGAGGAAATTGCTTGTATAGGGGATTCTTACAATGATATTCCTATGTTTTCTTTAACTCCTCACAGTTTTGCTATGTCGCAAGCAGATGATGCAGTAAAAAAACACGCTCACTATGTAGTAAATCACGTCAAAGATGCTGTTAACCACGTAATTGCTCATAATAAAAATACGACTCATTCCTTATAAGGATGAGTCGTATTTTTATTTCTTTACATGTTATCCATTTTCATTTCGACTGTACTTCACAAACTGAAATATACTATTTGTTACGTGCGATATTCGTAATAAATTTATAACGATCTCCACGATAAATACATTTCACGTACTCTAGCGGTATCTCACCTTCTGAATATGACCATTGACGCATTACAAGTACAGGCGCCTTTTTAGGAATATGCAGATGTTCAGCTTCATTTTCCGTCGCAACAGAAGCTTCAATTGACTGAGTAGCGCTAACAAGTTTAAAGCCCAGTTTTTTCTCTAAATGTTCATATAAAGATTGTTGCAATATCTCTTCGTTAATATCTTTTACAAGAGCTGGCGACAAATATGTCGTCTCAAAAGCAATCGGTTCATCATCAGCTAAGCGAATACGCCTCACTTCATAAACCGATTCCCCCTCCTGTATTCTCAACCGGTCTGCTATTTTAGCAGTAGCTGGAACTAGGCGGAAACTAAGTAATTGACTACTTGGGTTCATTCCACGAGAAATCATATCTTCTGTGAATCCCGTCATTCCTTGCAATTTTTGTTCCACTTTCGGAAGTTGGACAAATGTTCCAATTCCACGCTTCCGATATAAATAGCCTTGTTCCACTAAATTATTAATCGCCTGTCTGATTGTCATACGACTCACTTCGAACTTATCACAAAGTTCATTCTCAGATGGGATTTTATCTCCCGGCTTCCATTCGCCGTCCTCAATTAGCTGTTTCACCCACTCTTGAATCTGATAATAGATCGGAAATGGTGAATACTTGTCGATGTTCATCAGCAATCGCCTCACTGCATAAAGATAGAGCTTCTTGATCTGCGATTACGGTTACATTCGGATGACGTTGTAAAACTGTAGCCGGACACTCTTCACTATATTCACCTTGCAATAATTCTTTAACAGCTTCTGCCTTTTTAGCACCCATAGCTACAAGTAGAACTTGTTTCGCTTTCATAATGCTTCCAATTCCCATTGTAATCGCATGAGTTGGCACATCTTCTTCTTTTTCGAAGAAGCGAAGGTTTGCTTGGCGTGTAGATTCTGTTAATTCAACAATGTTCGTTGGAGAATTAAACGGTGTTCCTGGCTCGTTAAATCCGATGTGACCGTTTTCACCGATTCCAAGAATCTGTAGGTCAACTGGGTTAGCAGCTAGAATGCCCTCGTAACGTTTGCACTCTTCCTCTAAATCACTTGCCATCCCGTTTGGTACATAAGTTTGTTTAAATGGAAGATAATCAAACAACTGTTCTTGCATGAAATAGTGATAGCTGTTTTTATCTTCATGTGGTAAATTTACGTACTCATCTAAGTTTACAGTGGTTACACGGCTTGTATCAAGTTTATTTTTTCGCATTTCTGCATAAATACCTAATGGAGAGCTTCCTGTAGCCATTCCTAATGTTGGATTTTCTTTTGTTTTTACAACTTCTTCAATTAATTTATAACCTGCTTCTGCTAGTTCTTCTGGAGTTTTTACAACAAGAATATTCATTTAATTACTTCCCTTCCTTCATATGAATTCCTAAACGAACCGTATCATATACATGTAAATCTTCATTCATCACAACAAAGTCTGCATCTTTTCCTACCGCTAATGCACCTTTATTATTTAATCCAAACTCTTCTGCTTGGTTAACTGATGTCATCAGTACTGCATCTTCGATTGAACAACCTGTAAATTCAATTACATTTCGGAAAGCTTGATCCATTTTTAGAATACTACCAGCTAACGTTCCATCTTCTAATCGAGCACTACCATCTTTTACATGTACCGGCTGTCCGCCAAGCTCATATAATCCATCTTCAAGACCTTTTGCGCGCATTGCGTCAGTAATAACACTTACTTTTTTCGGTCCTTTTAACTTATATGCTAATTTCACCATATCAGGGTGAATATGAATACCATCTGTAATTACTTCAACCATTACATCTGGATTTAATAACACATGACCAACAACCCCTGGTTCACGGTGATGTAATCCACGCATTTGATTGTATAAATGTGTCGCATGTGTAATCTTTCTATTTTTTAGTTGCGCATCAATTGCATCTGTATGCCCCATTGTGCCAACTACACCAGTTTCAGCAAGATATTGTTCAAACTCTAATGCTCCCTCTTCTTCTGGTGCATATGTTACTAATTTAATTAAATTCCCACTTGCTTCTTGCCATTGTTTAAATTGCTCAATATTTGCAGGAACGATATGTTCAAGTGGTTGTGCACCTGCACGTTTCTTTGAAACATAAGGTCCTTCTAAGTGAATATATTCGAAATGTGCTCCTTTTTCTTTTGCTTCTTTCGCAGCGGTTAGCGCTGCTTCAATTGCCTCTGGAGCTTGTGTCATTGTTGTTGGGAAGTAAGTTGTAACCCCTTCTTTTAACATTTCTTTACCTAGAGTTACTAACCCATCGCTATTTGCATCCATCGCATCAATATCGTATCCTCCATGAATATGAACATCGATCATACCTGGAATTACAATCTTCCCTGTAGCATCAAAAACAGTTTCATTTTCTTGTGGTACATATTGAGCCATCAAACCAATTTCTTTAATGGTTTCTGCGTAACGGATAAATCCGTTTTCCACTATATCTTGACCTGTGTAAATTTTGGCATTGATGACAATTTGCGTTTTCATTTTCATCGATCCTTTCCCATGAAATACCTACTTGTTATTATTACCTTATTCGCCTAGTTCCATCTTAATATATGCACGAGTAGTTGTCTATACATTCTAATGAAATTTCCTTTTTATTCAACAAAAAAGGAAATTTCTTACGTCCTTTATAACTATAATATATATTATTCATTTTTCCAAAAAGGGACAGTATCCACCCCTAATATAGAAATCACTTCAACAATGGCATTAACCCGCTAGACTCTAACATAACATGTTCACCATCTGTTTCTATTTCTACTGTACGTTTATTCGTTCTATATACCATTATACCGTGCCTTTTTAAGCGTTTTACTACACTTTGGTGAGGATGTCCATACGGATTACTACTCCCGTAAGACAGAATAGCAAACTGCGGTTCCACTTTTTTTATAAACGTTTCACTTGTTGAAGTATACGAACCGTGATGCCCCACTTTTAAAACATCTGCATGTACATCAAATTGTTTTAATATTTCATGTTCTGTCCGTACATCCGCGTCACCCATTAATAAAAAATCCGCTTTTCCATATCGCACCTTTAAAACAATTGAGGATTCATTATTTTCATCTTTTGATTTCCCATTGTTTAATACTTGTATAGAAACATGTGGATCCAGCGGTATATATTGCCCTTCCTTTACCGAAACGAAAGGTATCCCTCTTTTTTTAATATTATTCCGATATGTATGATAAGTAAGAGAACTATATGTTTTTCCGCTATCTAATATAAGCGATACCGGCATTTGCTCTACAATTGGAATTAGCCCCCCTATATGATCCATATCGGGATGCGTACTGACAATTACATCTAAATGATTAATCCCTTTCTCAATTAATTTCTGAATAATAACTTCTCCTGCTTCATAAGGTCCTCCATCAATTAACATTGTTTGTCCGTTTGGCATTATGATAAGTGTTGCATCACCTTGCCCCACTTTTAAAAAGCTCACTTTCATTTTACTAAGATGTTGCCGATGCATATGTAAAGGAGACGTAGTATGAATGGACATCATATACCTTTTAGCTGATGCGCTATTTAAAGAAAAACATAATAAAACAGAAACTAATAATAGAATAATCCGCATACCTCTCATAACTCGTCTCCTTTTTTCATTTAGTATGGCACTGTAAATAATTGATATACAAAAAAAGCTTAGCAAAATGCTAAGCTTTTATTTCGATATCTCTTGTAAGGAACCGAAGAATAAATCCGCTTCATTCATTTGTTCATTCTCTTCAGAAAGCGGCGGTAAATCATCTAATGTTTTCAATCCAAATGTGTCCAAAAATTCTTTTGTTGTTCCGTATAAAATAGGACGCCCTGGTCCTTCCGCTCTTCCCATTTCTTTTATAAGTAAATGTGAAACCAACGTTTGTAACGCCTTATCGGTTTTAACCCCTCTAATCTCTTCCATTTCAGTCCTTGTGATTGGTTGACGATATGCAACAATCGCTAACGTTTCAAGGGCAGCTTGTGAGAGCGAAGCAGCTGTTGGTGTATCTATTAATTTTTGATAATATGAAGCATGTTCTTTCTTTGTAGCAAAACGATATACTTTTGCATACTGTACAATTTGCAAACCACGGTTTGCACCTTCACATTCTTGTTGCATTTCTTCTAAAATATTAATTACTTCATTCATTTCAATTCCAAGAACTTTCGCTATTTGTTCTGGATAAATCCCTTCATCACCAGAAACAAATAAAAGGCCTTCAATAATTGACTTTTGTTCTTTCCTATCCATTTCACGAGCTCCTTCCTTCTATTTTCCCATAAAAATACACATCAAAAAACCGAATCACAATCAATGCGTTCGGTTCAATATTTTTTCTCTTGTTCCAAACGATACATTAAAACATAGCACGGGATAAAGTGTTTCTATCCCAATTTCATATACTTGCTCTATGCAGATTTATTAGAGCTTGATACGAAAATTTCATCAAAATTATGTTCTTGCTCAATTATGATTTGTTGATTTTTCATAAGTTCCAGAACTGCTAAAAATGTTACAACCATTATTTCACGTTCATCATCAACAAACAAATCATGAAAACTTTGGCGACCACCCTTTATTTTTAATTGCTTTAAAATATCAGTCATTCGCTGTTCAATTGGTATTTCTTGACGAGTAATACGTGTTGTTACAGGTTTTTTTGCCTTTTTACGGCGCATTAATTTTTGAAATGCCGCTAGCATATCATATAACGTAACATCAAGAGGCAAGCTTGTCTCTTCTTCTTGTTGCAACGATGTAAAGTCAATTGGTGGACGTGTATATAGCTGTGCTCTTTCTTGTTCTCTTTCTTTTAACTCAGTAGCAACTTGCTTATATTTCTTATATTCAATTAACCTCTCCATCAATTCTTGACGAGGATCATCTATAAAATCATCACCGTTATCAAGTACATCTTCTTCATGTTTCGGCAACAACATTTTACTTTTAATTTGTAATAACGTTGCGGCCATTACTAAATACTCACTTGCAACATCTAATTGCAGTTCTTTCATCGTATGCACATAAGATAAATATTGCTCTGTAATATCTGCTACAGGAATATTATATATATCAATTTCATAACGATGTATTAAATGTAACAATAGATCTAAAGGCCCTTCAAAAGCCTCTACTTTAAAATTATATTGCACAAAGCATCCCACCACATTTTTTCTATAACAACATAAGTATAGAGCATACTCATGTTCTATCCAACCTTTTTAAGAAATTTAATTAAAAATAGACCGATGCCTATGTCATCATGCCCACCACTTCATATGATAACAGTGTAGTAAGAACAATGTAGGAGGTCAAAAAACTATGGGTCACGTTGATTGTGGTTTTAGCGGTGGGTTCGCATTACTTGTTGTACTGTTTATTTTGCTAATTATTGTAGGAGCAGCTTGCTTCTGCTAATATGAACAATAACGGCTAGGGGGAAATCTCCTAGTCGTTTATTGTTCATATTTCTATGATACACTTATATGTATAACCGTTAGATAGGGGCGAGAAAACATGTATCCTACCGAATACATACAATTTTTAATTCATTTCCAAGGAGATTACGACTATTTTGAATGCCACGAAATACTAGAAGAGTACTGGAAGACAAAACCAAGAGGAAATCGTGATCATTACTTAGTTGGTCTCATTCAAATTGCCGTTTCTTTATACCATCAAAGACGTGCTAACTGGAATGGTTCCACAAAAATGATGAAAAGCGCAATCACAATTTTAGAAAAAAGCGGTGTGTCTTTACAACGTTTAGGAATTAATCAAGTACAACTTCTTTCCTTGCTCAATGAAAGATTGCAATCTATCCATAAAAAAGAACGTTTTGTACCTTTATTTTTACCCTTATCAGATCCATTGTTAGAGAAGCAGTGCATAGAGTTATGCAAAAAACAAAACCTCTCTTGGAAAGACTTGAATGCTATTCCAAGTGAATATATTATACACAAGCACTCTTTGCGTGATCGCACAGAGGTCATTACTGAACGAAACGAACAATTACAAAAAAGAAAGCAGAGATAATAAACTACTTATCCCTGCTTTCACGAATGTATATTTTGTTCTAGCCCTTTACATTTTTCGCAAAAACTTGCTGTTTGCTCATTTCCGCAAATTGTAAACTCAAGAAATTTACTCTTTAACTCTTGAACCATCTTCGTTCCAATCCCCACATGACGATGGGACGGATTTACACTTAAATGCTGGATTTCTAATACTTGATTCTCTTTTTTTACAATCCCCATTATTCCAACAAAATCTTCATTTTCTTTCCACAAATACAATTGCCAATCATCTTTTGCTTCATATTCTTTCATTGTCAATTGTAATGTTTTCACATCTTTTTCAGTTGGCATAAACGAAAGAAGCCCCATTGCAATTTTTTCATAACTTTTTTTAAAACGAATTAACATAACCCTTATCCCTTCTCACAAAAGTTACAAACTAGTAATCCCCTCAATCACTCTTTTCATATCACATTCATTTTACAATATTTTCAACAGAGTGAGAAGAGTCTAAAACAACTTGATAATCATACAAAGCGAAAAGAAGAAAGTCAAATCTATGTTTCAGCACTATTCCTTTAATAAATAGAGTGAAAAAAATAAAATTTTATATGGAATGAAAAGAAACATATCATTCAACATCACTTCGTTAATAGTTCCCCTAAAACAGCACAATTCTAGCAAAATTAATATAACAAAAAATATTTGTTGAAACATATAATGTAATGTATTCTATGTAATTTGTTAAAGCTTTGTTCTCACAAGCAATATATTTTAGCAACAATACTACTTGTATGATGAGCTATAGAAGAAGTACTCAATCTCATTAAAAATAAAAAAGAGAGCAAAAGCTCTCTTTTTCCTTACCTTATTCTTCCCAAACTTTAACTTCTTTCATTACATCGCCTTGACGCATTTTTAATACTGTTTCAATACCGCTTGTTGCTTTACCAAATACAGTATGAACGCCATCTAAATGTGGCTGTGGCTCATGAACAACAAAGAATTGGCTACCGCCTGTGTTACGGCCAGCGTGAGCCATAGAAAGTGATCCTACAAGGTGTTTATGAGGGTTTCCATCAGTTTCACATGGAATAGAGTAACCTGGACCACCAGCACCTGTACCTGTTGGGTCTCCACCTTGGCTTACGAAGCCAGGAATAACACGGTGGAATGTAACACCGTCATAAAATCCTTGCTCTGCTAATTTTTTAAAGTTTTCTACTGTTTTTGGCGCTTCTTCTGGGAAAAATTCCAATTCGATTTTTTCACCGTTTTCCATTAATATGTATCCTAAAGTTTTCATATGTATATGTCTCCTTTCAACTATCTCAGCACTATATTACCACATTCATGACTAGAAACAAAAAGAATCCGACAATCTAGATACTTCTTTTTTAAAATGCGGAAAAAGCTAGGTGACAAATAAGAAATATATACTATAATAACTTTGTTGCCCGAAAATTTTAGAAAGAGAAAGGGAGCGGTTTTTCGTGAAAACGAAATTATTAGCTCTGCTATTAGCTGTAACGGTATTTATGATGCCAACAGCTTCATTTGCAGACATCATCGAGGGAGAATCAATTGTTACACTAGGAGAGAACTTATCCGAACAACAAAAACAAGATCTGTTAAAAGAAATGAAAGCACCGAAAGATGCTACAATTATTACTGTATCTAATGCGGAAGAACATAAATTTCTAGAAGGCATTGTTCCAAAAGCACAAATTGGTACGAGAGCAATTTCTTCTTCTATGATTACATACACAAAACCAGGATCTGGTCTTATTGTGCGATCAAAGAACATTAACTGGGTAACAGATGCAATGTACACTAACGCTTTGATTACAGCAGGTGTAAAAGATGCAGAAATTCAAATTACTGCACCTTTTAAAGTTTCAGGAACTGCAGCTTTAACTGGATTAATGAAAGCATATGAAACTGCGTCCAATAAACCAATTCCGGAAGAAGTTAAAAAAGTAGCGAATGAAGAAATGGTACAAACAGCCCAGCTTGGTGATAAAATTGGTGAAGAAAAAGCAGTTCAACTTGTTGCAAAAATTAAAGAAGAAATTGCAAAAGAACAGCCAAAAACAACAGAAGATTTACGTTCATTAATTAAAAAAATTGCTGATCAACTCGGCATTACATTAACAGATGAACAATTAGATAACCTAGTAGCGTTATTTGATAAAATGAAGAATCTTAATATCGATTGGAATCAAGTTGGTAGTCAATTAAACAAAGCAAAAGAACACGTTTCTGCCTTTTTAGGATCTGAAGAAGGACAAAGTTTTCTAGATAAAGTGAAAGATTTCTTCTCAAGTATCATTGATTTTGTTAAATCTTTATTCAAGTAAAAAAGAAGCCCGCCAGTGACGGGCTTCTTTTTTATACAAGTAACGGTAATTTCATAACAGCCTCTTCAACCGAACGCACTATATGATTTGCTTTCTCCTTTACATATGGATGGGCATGATGAAGAGTAAATGAATGCGGGGTTACTTCAAACATAGAAATATCATTGAAAGAATCTCCAATACAAGCAACTTCATTTGCTTCAATTTGCAAATGGTCCATTATTCGTTTTAGAGCACTCCCCTTACTCACGCCTCTTGGCATAATATCAACATAGCGTTTACCTGATATAAAAACTTCCGCTTCGCCTTGAAACGTATCTCGTAGCTCTTGATCTAATGTCACAATTTTCTCTTCTTCTCCAAAAACAAACAATTTTGCAGGGTGTACAGTCTTACCAAACTCTTCTTCTAACGCTTCAATTTCGGCGATATGCACGCCCATATACGCTTCAAAATTATGGTGATGTTCATTTTTCCTTTTTGTATATCGTTGCTCATTTGCACAAACAATATCCGCTAGTCCTTTTTTATGTATATATCGATATATTTCCTGGGCAACCGTATTTTCAAAACTCGATTCATGAAATAAATTCCCATCTGGAAGTAACATTGTCGCTCCATTTAAGCCAGTTATGTAATATGGGAATGAAAACCTTTTTACAACTTCATCAATTCTGTGTGTAAAGCGGCCAGAGGCAAAACAAATATTTGTCCCTTTCTCAGCTAACCAACACAGCGCACGTTCATCTTCTTTTTGCATATGATTCACATCGTAAACGAGCGTGTCATCTAAATCACTTACAAATAATTTAATCATGTACTCTTCCCCTTCCATACACAATATCTACTCTAAGTGTACACAAAAAATGTTTGATTTTTGTTAAAAAACAATAAATTTTTACTAAAAAAATAAACGGGTGTATAATCCCGTTTATTTTTGTCTTTTTACATTTTGAGGTCTTACAATACTTGGTCGTACTTTTAAACTAGACATCGTTGGACGGAGTAAAATTTTTGTTAACGCGCCCCAATCAAATGGTAAAAACGGCCATAAATAAGGTGTTTGTAAACTTTTTATAGACGTTAAAAATAAAATTAATATCGTCATACCAATTACAAATCCCATCTCATGGAAGAGACCTGTTAAAATAATAACAAACAATTTCCCAACCTTATTTCCTAATCCTAATTCATAACTCGGTGTTGCATATGCACCAATCATCGAAACCGCTACATACAAAATTACTTCTGGCACAAACAAACCTACATCAATTGCAATTTGACCAATTAATATGGCGGAAATCAACCCTGCTGCAGACGATAATGGGGTTGGAGTATGAATAGCAGCCATCCTTAAAAACTCAAGTCCGACCTCTGCCATTAACACCTGTAATAGGATTGGTAAATGCGTCATCTTAGTCGGTCCAATAAAAGCAAGATTTGCTGGTAAAAGAGTTGGATCAAATACAAACACTAACCAAAATGGTAATAAAAATAACGAGAATATAACACCTAAAAAGCGCACCCAGCGTAAAAATGTACCGACAGCTGGATTTTGTCTAAACTCTTCTGCATGCTGTAAATGGTGAAAATATGTTGTCGGTGTAATCATAGCACTTGGCGATGTGTCAACAAGTACTAACACATGTCCTTCTAGTAGATGATTTGCTGCTACATCTGGCCTTTCTGTATATCGAATAAGCGGGAATGGGTTATAGCTTTGCTTTACAACAAATTCTTCTACTGTTTTATCCGCCATCGTAATTCCATCTACATCAATGTTATTTAATTCTTGTTTTATAATCTTTACTAAATCTGGATTTGCAACATCTTGAACGTATGTAATACAAATATCCGTTTGTGATCTATCTCCTACTCGAACCATTTCATTTCGAAGTCGTGGATCTCGAATTCTCCTACGAATTAACGCTGTATTTACAACGATATTTTCAACAAATCCATCCCTCGCACCGCGTACTACCTTTTCGGTATCTGGTTCTGTCGGTGTTCGCCCTGGATAACTACGAACATCAATCGCGAACGCTTCCGTTTCACCTTCCACAAATATCACAATGAGCCCTGATAATACTTGGAGCATTACCTCATCCATCGTTTTCACTTTGCTTACTTGTTGATGGATTAAGCGATTCTCTAAAAGCTTCACTGTATCTTCTTCTACATCCCTTATCTCATTTGTATCCACCGCTTCTTCTAAAATAGGGATAATATAATTTGTATCACAAAGTCCGTTTACAAATAACACACCGATTTCTTTATTCAAAATTTGAAATTTACGAATGCCAACATCGTATGTAACGCCTAGTCCAACTGTCTGCTTTAAATAATTTTCATTATCACTTATGAAAGTTGATATAGGGATATCCACTTTTTTAGGCTTCGTCATAAAAACCACTCCTTTCCAAAATTAATTGAATCGCTTTTCTAGTAATAGGTGATCCTCTCTCCCATTCATCATTCCCGCACATCTTACCAATGTCACCGACTCCAACGATGACAGGAACATTCAAGTCATCTAAACAATAAATTGTATCTCCGCTAATTCTGCCAATTTCACCATCTGGAAGTCCAAATTTATCAACACCGTATTCGGTTAAATTTCCGTTCCGATCTACACTTACATCTACACGTGCCCATTCCCAATGATGCGTATTAGACGCTACCGCTAAAATACCGAGCACATCAATTTGTTTATGGGTAGCTACATATTTTAAAGCCTTTTCACCAGATCCTTCTCCAATAAATCCACTGTCATCAAACATGACAAATACAGGGTCATATGGCGTTTGCATAATAAGCTCAACAACTTTTTTCCCTGTCAATTTGGTTGGATTACTTTGTGATGCTGAAATACACCTTCCCCCAAATTCCTTTGTTAAAAGCTCAATTGTCCGCTTTGCATATTCATCTCCATCTGTGACCAAAACAACCCTTCGTCTCATTTGATTTATCCTTTCGGTTTACATATAAGTGCTATAAAAAACGAAAACAATATCGCTGCGGAAATGCCCGCAGACGTTAAACTAAACATGCCAATACCAATTCCTAAATATCCATGTTTTTCTGCTGCATGCATTGCTCCGTGCAATAGTGAATGTCCAAAACTTGTAATAGGGACTGTTGCTCCAGCACCTGCAAACTTTATTAGTTTATCGTACAATCCAAATCCATCTAAAATTGCTCCGATGACTACAAAAGTTGCCATTAAATGAGCTGGTGTTAACTTTGCGAAATCTAACAATAGTTGCCCAATTACACAAATAGCTCCACCTACAAGAAATGCATATATAAAATCCACAATTCACTCTCCTTTAACTCTCTCAAATACGACACCATGTGCAATTGTTGGAATCGTTTCTTTCTGTTGCATCATTATCGGGCTTAATAATGCGCCAGTGGCAACGACAAAAATTCGTTGTAAATTCCCTTTTTGCATCTCGTGTAATAAATGGCCATATGTGACAACTGCTGAACAAGCGCAACCACTACCACCTGCAAACACTTCTTCTTGACTTGATTCATAAATCATTAATCCGCAATCATTGTATATATGTCCAAGATCGTAACCTTCCTCAAGTAAAAGTTGTTTTGCAATCGGTGTCCCAACAGCTGATAAATCACCCGTAACAATCAAATCATAGTCATCGGCACTTCTTCTTAAATCTTCAAAATGCTGTTGAATTGTATGAGCTGCTGCTGGAGCCATCGCTGCCCCCATATCCAAAGGATTTGTGATTCCTAAATCTTGCACTTTTCCGATTGTAGCCGCCGTAATTTTAATTGCACTTTTTTCATTACTAATTAATATAGATCCTGCACCAGTCACAGTTGAATTTGCTGTCCCTGGTTTTTGCCCACCGTACTCTGTTGGATAGCGAAATTGTCTTTCAGCCGTTGCATTATGACTACTTACTGTAGCTAAGACACGATTTGCAAATCCACCGTCTATAAAAGCTGATCCAACTGCTAAAGTCTCCATAGACGTCGCACAGGCGCTAAACATTCCTAAAAAAGGAATGCCCCACTTACGCGCAACATAATTTGCTGTCACTGTTTGATTTAATAAATCTCCCGCTAAAAAGAAATCAATTTGCGATGTTTTTATATTCCCTTTTTGCACTGCTTGTTGAATTGAGTCTGACATTAATCTTCGTTCGGCGAGCTCCCAATTTTCCTCTCCACAATGCAAGTCATCATATGAAATATCAAAATCTTTTCCAAGAGGGCCCTCAGCTTCTTTCGGACCGACAGCAGTACCCGTTGCATTCACATATATATCGTTTTGAAATACCCACGTTTGTTTTCCGGTCAACCTCATACTAGCCCCTCCTTTAAGACATAAAAATTTTAAAGGTATACCTTATTAACCCAATGATATATGCACCAACAACCCCAAATACAATCACACTTCCTGCCAGTTTAAACATATTTGTCGCAATCCCTAGAACAATCCCTTCACTCTTATGTTCTAAGGCAGCGCTCGCCATAGAATTTGCAAATCCTGTTACCGGTACCGCTGATCCTGCTCCAGCAAATTGACCGATTTTATCATATACACCACATCCTGTTAAAATCGCGGATAATAAAACAAGCGTTGCAACAGTTGGGTTTCCTGCCTCTTGTTCACTGAAGTGAAAATAATGTATATAAAATTTCATCAATACTTCTCCAACTGTACAAATGAGTCCACCTACAAGAAATGCTTTGATACAATTTAGTAAATAGTTTGGCTTTGGATGATACTCCTTCACTTTATTTATGTAATCATCCTTCAATTTCTGACTTGTCATTTATATACTGCCTCCTACTTTACGAAATAAATCCAGTGAAACAACGAGCCTATTACTTTCCCAAGTACAAGAGCAACGAGTAAAACAATAATCTTCCCCTCTATCCCTACTCGTTTCGCTAAAATAGGTAGAACATTTAACACCTCTGTTAATGCCGCAGCGAGCATTCCAATGAACGTACCACAAAATAGCCCTAATATAACGAGCCAATATTGCGACGTTTGAAATGTAATGTTTTTCAAACTGCACCAAGCCCCTGTTAAAGTACCTGCAATGACTGCCCACTCAAAATATTGAATATGCTTTCCACTTCTCGTTAATTGAGCTAAACGGGGGATTATACCAAGTACAGCTAAAAATGCGACATATCCGCTACCTACCGCTATCCCTCCAGCTAAACCAATTAAAATAACAAATCCAGACTCAATCATCGGCAAGTTGTTTCATATTATCCTTGTTTTCATTAACGATTACATACTGATCAAGCGACTGTTGGTATTGAAACATCTCAACTTCTAACGGACTCGGCTCTTCATTAATTCGTTTTTGAAATACATGATTAAAGAATAGAACCATCCCTAAGCCAAGACCTACAGAATAAGGAATTTGAAATAAAAGTGGCTGTGCATTAAATTCTCCAGTAATCATGTAATATAACCGTTGATGTACTTGTTGCATACTTACATCCTCATGGAAATAAATGATTGCAAGAGCTGCTCCAATAAAAAGTAATAACCATACAAGTCCAAAGAAAACTGGGTGCACTTTCTTTTTTTCATAAATAATTTCAACAAGAGTTTGTCCAGAACCGAGTAAATTAATTTGTATGTGAGCCGCTTTTCGCCTAATGATCTCAATTATCTTCATAACATCAATTACAACATGCGTCTTATCGTGTGCTGTTATTTTGTAAACAATCTCATTTTGTAACGCTTCAACTACGAAAGCATCTCCAGCAAGCTGAGCAACATCACCTAGCTTCACTTCATACGAAGGAGAAACTTTTAAACGATTGCGCATTTTAATATAAATCGTTTGTTCCAACTTTCATTCACCCCTTCACTCTTCCTCGTAGTTGTAGTATGGTTATTGAATTTTTTTCTAATACAATTTTTTCATAAAAAAACATCTGCACCATTTTGGTACAGATGTTTTTTACTTATGCCTTTTTCTTAAATAAGTTTGCAATACTTAATGCAAGCCCTCCCCAAATGACTACGATTCCAATAACCATCATCATAATCGCTGATCCACTCATTATGAAACACCTCGATCTTTCCATTCTTTTTCAAGCTTGGCAGAATCCGAATGAATTTGTGCATCCCATTTTTTCAGACCAATGATTATTGCAACTATGAGGAATGCTGCTGCTATCGACCAACCATACATTACAACAAACTCAGTCGGATAATCTCCGTAGTTCTTTTTAATATTTTGGATTGTACCATCAATTAGCATATACCCTAACATAAGCGGAGTAATAACGAGTAAACTCACTCTCCAAAACGTTCCTAATTTAATATCAGATACAAAGTTTGCATGATTTTGATAAACTGGTAAACGACGTAAAATGAGCCCTATCGTAACTACTTCCGCAAGTGCAATTGTAATTAATCCGAAATTATTAGCGAAATAGTCGACAACATCTAAGAACATAAGCCCACCACGTGTTGCAAAAACAAGAGAAACTAACACGAGAAGGGTTCCCATAATTCCAATAGTTTTTTCCCGACTTAAACTGAATTTTTCAGATACAGCGGCAAAGCATACTTCCGCGAGTGAAATAAGTGATGTAATTCCAGCAACCGTTAACGATAAGAAAAATAAAACACCAAACAACGGTGACATCGGCAATTCATTAATAATTTGGGGAAATACTACGAACGCAAGCCCAACGCCAGCACTTGCTACTTTATCAACCGGTACTCCCATATTATTTGCCATAAATCCAAGAGCTGCAAAGACCCCAATACCTGCTAATAATTCAAATCCTGAGTTTGCAAATCCAGTAATAAAGGCATTATTTGTTGTATCCGAGTTTTTCGGTAAATAACTAGAATACGTAATCATAATTCCAAATGCTAAAGATAAACTAAAGAATATTTGACCGTAAGCAGCAAGCCATACTTTCCCATCAAAAATACGACTCCAATCTGGTTTAAAGAATGCATCTAGTCCTTGCATAGCACCTTCCATCGTCACTGCACGAACAACGATAATAAGGAACATAACAACTAATAAAGGAATAAATATACGGTTAACAACTTCGATTCCTTTTTTAACTCCTTTAAATGCAACGCCAAGCACAATAATCCAAACGAGAGCTAACGGAATTAATACTTCTGGTACAAGTCCTCCAAATTGTCCTGGCTTATCTGCAACATGTAAGTACTCTTTAAATAAAAATGATTGCGTGTCTTTTCCCCATGCTCCAGTAATTGCAAAGTATGTATACGATATAGACCAAGCAATAATCACTGCATAATATGTTGAAACGATAAATGTTACGCACATTTGCCACCATCCAATAAATTCTGCACGCGGGCTAATACGGAAAAATGTAAGTGGTGCTGAGCCACGATGACGATGACCAAGGGCAAACTCAAACGCTAACAATGAAATACCAGTCGTTAATAATGCAAATAAATACGGTAAAAAGAATGCTCCTCCTCCATTTTCATACGCTGTATAAGGAAAACGCCATATGTTTCCTAATCCAACGGCAGATCCGACCGCTGCGAAAATAAATCCAGCCCTCGTTCCCCATTGTTGCCTCGTTTCCATTTTTCCTTCCCCCTTTATGACAAGTTCATACTTGGATTACATTTTAAATTGACTAAATTATAAATAAATTCTGTTAATTTTTACGAAAATTAACATCGCTCTCCTATTAACGGCATAAAAAGATCGAATAGACAATTATTCGTCTATTCGATCTTTCATCTGTTTTAATATTTTCTTTTCAAGTCTTGAAACTTGTACTTGCGAAATGCCTATGCGCTCTGCTACTTCTGACTGAGTTTGATCTTTATAGTAACGCAAGTATACAATTAAGCGCTCTCGTTCATCTAGTTCTCTAATCGCTTCTTTTAAAGCAATTTTATCGAACCATTTCGTTTCAGATTGATCTGCAATTTGATCTAAAATAGTGATTGGATCTCCATCGTTTTCATATACAGTTTCATGTATAGATGAAGGCGCCCGGCTCGCTTCTTGTGCTAGAACAACTTCCTCTGGCGTTAGTTCTAGTGCCTCTGCCACTTCATTAATCGTTGGAGCCCTTCCGAATTCTTTCGAAAGCTCATCTCTCATCTTTCGAATTTTGTTTCCTGTTTCTTTTAAAGACCTACTAACTTTCACTGATCCATCATCGCGTAAGAAACGTTGTATTTCACCAATAATCATTGGAACTGCATATGTTGAAAATTTCACGTCGAAAGATAAATCAAATTTATCTACCGATTTCAAGAGCCCAATACATCCAATTTGAAATAAATCGTCTGGTTCGTATCCTCGATTAAGAAACCGCTGTACAACCGACCAAACGAGGCGCATATTACTTTGAACGATTGTATCTCTCGCTTGTTGATCTCCATCTTGACTTTTTTGAATTAACGCTTTTAGCTCGTGGTCCTTTAACTGAGGTTTCTTCTTCTCATTTTTGACCTCTATGTCCATAGGCTATTCTCCTTAATTGCATAGAGCGTTACTATTTGATAAGTATTTTGTCAAATGGATTGTTGTCCCGAAAGATTCGTTTGAAATAACTTCTACTTCATCCATAAAATTTTCCATGATAGTAAATCCCATTCCGGAACGCTCTAATTCAGGTTTAGTTGTAAAAAGGGGTTGTCTCGCTTCATCTAAGTTAAAGATTCCAATCCCTTCATCTCGAATCGTGAGTTTCACCATTGCTTCTTCCAAAATTACAGAAATATAAACAATACCTTCTGCATTTCCTTCGTATCCATGAATAATTGCATTTGTAACCGCTTCTGACACAACTGTTTTAATCTCCGTTAATTCTTCCATCGTTGGATCTAGTTGTGCAATGAAAGCCGCCACTGTAACGCGAGCGAATGATTCATTTTGACTTAATGCTGAAAATTGAAGGTTCATTTCATTTCTCATCTATGCCACCCCCAACGTCGCGAGCGCGTGCGCTTCACTTTCTTCTAAGCGAACGATTTTGAATAAGCCCGACATTTCAAATAAACGCTTAACAGGCGGTGAAATTGCACAAACAACCATTTCTCCACCTAATCCCTTTACGTGTTTATATCGGCCTAATATAACACCTAGACCAGAACTATCCATAAACGATAAGTTCTCTAGGCTCAAAACAATATGATGAACACCATGTGTCTCAATCATATCTGTTACTTTCGTTCGCAACTCTTCAGCCGTATGATGATCTAATTCACCCTCTAGTCTCACACATAGGACGTCACGTTTTACTTCTAATTGCATGGAAAGACTCACACGATTTCCTCCTTATGCTCAAACTTTACTTATTCACATACATAAAGATTTTCGTGATATAAAATAAGAATCCTTCCTGCTGACAAAAGAAGAACTATTTCGTCATAAAGTGAAACCTTTCAGCATTATTCACTTACATACGAATAGAAAAGCGGCAAAATATTTGCCGCTATTTTGATGTTGAAAACATCCCAAAACTTCTTTTAAATAACTCCCACCAGCTCGCTGCAGCAACATCTTCTTTTGCTATAATTGTTTGTTTTAATAAAACATCTTTATCTTTTTTTATAACAAGGGTGCCAAGCGCGTCACCTTTTTTAATCGGTGCTTTTACTTTCTTTTCAGCAATTACTTCTTGTTTTACCTTGTCCATATTCTCGCCCTTCTTCATAAGAAGAGAAACATTATCTGACGCAACTAAATCTACTTTTTCTTTTTTCCCTTTTCCTACTTGAACTGTCTTAATTTTTTCGCCGCGCGTATACAATTTCTTTGTCATATATTGTCCAAATGCATAGTCAAGAAGCTTTGTCACTTGGTTGTTCCGTTCTTTTGATGTTGGTGCTCCCATGACAACTGAAATGACACGCATACCATTTTTTTCAGCCGATGCTGTTAAACAATATTTCGCTTCTGTCGTAAAACCTGTTTTTACTCCATCTACGCCAGGATAAAAACGTACTAGTTTATTCGTATTAACGAGCCAAAACTTTTTATCCGTATCTTCACGTAAATAATCTTCGTACTTACCTGTGTATTTACGAATAAGTGGATACTTCATCAATTCTCTCGCCATTATAGCCATATCATTTGCTGTCGAATAATGGTCTTTGGCCGGAAGACCTGTTGGATTTTGAAAATGTGTATTTTTCAGCCCTAAATCTTTCGCCTTTTTGTTCATCATATTTACAAATCCTTCTTCTGAACCTGCGATGTGCTCGGCTACTGCAACAGATGCGTCATTTCCAGATGCAATTGCAATACCCTTTAACATCTCATTTACAGTCATCTCTTCCCCAGGTTCTAAAAAGATTTGCGATCCACCCATTGAAGCTGCATGTTCGCTTGCTCTAACTTTATCGGTCAGTTTTAGTTTTCCTTTTTCAACTTGTTCCATAATTAAAAGCATTGTCATAATCTTTGTCATACTAGCAGGTGGTAATTTTTCATTTGGGTTTTTATCAAATAAAACTTTACCTGTATCTTGCTCAATTACGATTGCTGACGACGCTTGTTCCGCTAACTTCGGCGTTGTTTCTTCTGTTTTCTCCTGCTTCGTTTTTTCAGAT
The DNA here is from genome assembly GCF_008042345.1 of Bacillus sp. AR8-1. Classification (NCBI taxonomy): domain Bacteria; kingdom Bacillati; phylum Bacillota; class Bacilli; order Caryophanales; family Bacillaceae; genus Bacillus; species Bacillus sp. AR8-1. The sequence continues at coordinate 3,700 of NZ_QNUB01000044.1, read as the reverse complement.
TGCGCAAAACTCACTGAAGTTCCAGAAAGCAATAACATGAAACAAACAAGTATTCCAAAAACTCGCTTCATGACTAACCCTCCATTCTATATCAGACCTATTTTTTCCAATTCTCCTTTTTTTAATACCAATTTTTTCTATTATTTTCAGTTGACAAATACATTCGTCCCCTATATTGTATTAAGTGTATTACACATAGTAGTACACTTAATACATATGAGGAAGGAGAGATTGCTCTTGCATATTCAACTTGATCCAAGAAGCAACACTCCGATATGGGAACAAATTGTTCAAAATATAAAAGAACTCGTATTGAAAAACATGTTGGCTCCAAGTGATAAACTTCCTTCTGTACGCGAACTCGCTTCTTTACTCGTTATAAATCCAAATACAGTGAGTAAAGCGTATCAAGAGTTAGAGCGACAAGGAATTATTGAAACGTTACGAGGAAAAGGAACATTTGTATCCCAATCGATTACCCCAACATTAGACGAAAGGAAAATCGCTATGGTTGAAAAGCAATTTCATCAATTACTATTAGAAGCCTCTTATCTTGGTATTACGAAAGATAAAATTCATGATTGGATAGATTCATACTATAAAGAGATTGGAGGGAATACGAATGTTGAAAGTGACAAGCTTGAAGAAAACAATTGATAATCAAACAATTTTAGACGATGTTTCTTTCACATTACAAAAAGGTAGTATCGTCGGATTACTTGGAAGAAATGGTGCGGGGAAAACAACTTTATTACGAACGATAGTCGGCATTTTAGACCCAGATGAGGGAACTGTTACATATGAGGATATCGACATTCATAAGAATCCTGAAACGAAACAAAAAATCGTATATGTCCCGGATTCTACTAACATACTGAACGGTTATACAGTAAAAGAAATCGTGAAGTTTTATAAAGCAGTTTATACCGCATTTGATGAACCATATTTCTACGAACTACTAGAACGTTTCAACTTACCAAACAAACGAATTCGTAGTTATTCAAAAGGAATGAAGGCACTGCTTGCCATCATTTTAGCTGTTGCTGCACAGGCAGAATATATTATTTTAGATGAACCAACAAACGGACTTGATCCTATCGTTAAAAGACAGATTTTACAGTTTCTCGTTGGAGAAGTTGCAGAAAAAGAGATTACCATTTTCATATCTACCCATCATTTAGATGAAGTTGAACAAATTGCAGATACAATCATCATATTAAAAGGACATACCGTATCTTCTATTACATCACTAGACGATGCAAAATCACAATTTGCTAAAATTCAAGTTGCTTATGAACGATCATTACCTCAAAAACTAGAAAACTTGAGCAATATTAAAATATTAAATCAAACGGGAAAAGTATATACGATTTTAATTGAAGGAAATGTAGCTGTAACGCTTGAGAAGTTTTATAAAGAGCAACCTATACTCATTGAAGAATTAACAATGTCACTTGAAGATGTCTTCGTTACGACACTGGAGGAGGATGGGTATGTTTCATAAGGCGTTGTGGATGTGGAATTGGAAGCGCGGGAAATATGCTGTGTTACTTTTTCTCTTCAGTTCACTTTATTTTTTATCTTTCGAATACTATCAAGCAGCAGAAACTCAACAGTCTCTCTTTCTCCATCCAGAAAAAATAGGTGAAGAAAAGTTCTACTATCATTATTCTTTTCATTCTTCTAATAGCTTTTGGTTAGGTATTATTACAATTATCCTATCCTGTATATTAATTGGCTGGGAGCGAAGTAATCAAAATGGAGATTCACTTATGACATTTCCATTTAAAAGACGTGATATGTTCTTATCGAAGTGGGTTTTTGGTGGATTTTTCATTGTACTATCATTTCTAATCAATTGGGGTCTTATGTATTTTATTTATAAATCTACGATTCACTTTGAATATCAATCTTTCGAACCGTTTCATCGATATTTCTTGTATGCAATTTTCACATATATCGCTATCTATACTGTCTCTTTATGTATAGGTACATTTACTGGCAGTATTATTTCACAAAGCATCTTCAGCATTACTTTTTGCATAATGGGAATGGGAATCTTTTCACTCTTACTCCTTTTCTTTACAGCTCATGCTGAAGCAATACACGAAAATAAAAGTTATACAAGTTTCGAAAACGTTTATAAATTCAATAAAAAAACCAACATTTCAAGCGCTATATTAGACTTTTCAATTAGTTATAATTACCACCCTACTGCCCAATCAGATGAAGATCATGGAAAAGTAATACAAAGGGGACCTACTTTTCATAGTTATTACTCTGCAAAAATAATACTTGTTCCTATCTTCTATACAATTTTCAGTTTGCTTATTGGGATGTTTCTCTATGCAAGGTCACCTAATGAACATAATAAGAAAATTTTCCTTTTTCCAAAATACAACTCACTCTGGATGTGGTGTACTACCTTTTATTTTGCATTAATAGGTGGGCAAATGTTAAAACGTTTTGATTTATTATTTAGTTACTATGTTGGATTCTTTTTATTCGGAATCGTCACTTATTTTATATTATCACGTCTTACAAACTATAAAGTTTTTTAAAGGAGAGATCCTATGTTTCAAAAAGCATTATGGGTGCATACCTACAAACAAAGTAAATATATTGTTTGGCTACTTTGGTTAGTAAGTTTTTATGTACTATCATATAAATACTATTTAGCAGCTGCCGAGCAATTAAAATATTTTCATGAACATAATGAATGGAAATATATATACCGATACTATTATCAACTTTCACTTCCCGATGCTATCATGGTTCAAGGAGGACTCCTTATTATATTAGCCTGCATTCTTATTGGATGGGAACGTCAAAATCAATCAAGTGACATTTTATGGTCTATGCCATTTAAACGAAAACATCTCTTCATAACGAAATGGCTTTTTGGTGTGTGTAATATTGTAGCTATCGTTATACTAAATTGGGGACTTTTTGCTATTATGAAAAAGACAACCTTTCATAATAAGTATCAAATATTTTCACCATTTCATACTTACTTCTTGTACATGGTTATCATCTTAATTGCTATCTATACACTTGCATTATGCATAGGAACAATTGCTGGTAATATGATTTCACAAGGATTCTTCAGTGTTGCTATACTTGGATTCCCTTTTATTTTGCCGACTCTAATTGCCGGAGCTATTTCTATTCATACGGTTGGACTTACTTCCAATCATACCGTCTATACGGAGGAAAATGTAGATCGTTACGGTTCAGTAATAGAAAAAATGAGTATTTTAGCGCCCGTTCGTGGATTCAATATTAATTTTAATTACGATCCTCAACGTGCTTATACTGATCAACAAGGCGTACGTCATGATGAACCTAATTTTACGTATATTCCTTCAGCAACAAAACTTACCGGTCCAATTGCAAATATACTTATTCTATTCCCTTTAGGAATGTACTTATATACAAGATCACCTAATGAACAAAACGGAAACTTTCTATTATATCCGAAGCTTAAAACACTATGTATGATATGTTGTGTAATCTTTATTGGAATGTTTGGAGGAATGGCAGCGGGCGGAAGTCGTTCTATCTTAAATTATTATATTGGTTTTATAGGGACCAGTACGATAGTCTACCTACTATTATCTCGCTTATTAAAATTTAAATTTTCTTGGCGTGTGAAATAACCTCCTCTTAAAGAGGAGGTTATTTTCAGGCTGTGGAGAAA
>NZ_QNUB01000043.1:0-21354 GCF_008042345.1 Bacillus sp. AR8-1 | reverse complement strand
GCAATGTTATCTAGTTTTGAGAGAACATAAAAAACTTGTTGACTTTTAAAGTAAATAAGTTATAATAATGATTGTCTCAAAAGAATAATGTCTGGTAATGATGGCAGAGAGGTCACACCCGTTCCCATACCGAACACGGAAGTTAAGCTCTCTAGCGCCGATGGTAGTTGGGACCTTGTCCCTGTGAGAGTAGGACGTTGCCAGGCAATATTATTCCGCAGTAGCTCAGCGGTAGAGCTATCGGCTGTTAACCGATCGGTCGTAGGTTCGATTCCTACCTGCGGAGCCATTGGAGAGCTGTCCGAGTTGGCCGAAGGAGCACGATTGGAAATCGTGTATACGTCATAAGCGTATCAAGGGTTCGAATCCCTTGCTCTCCGCCATAGGATTTATAATATTTGGCCCGTTGGTCAAGTGGTTAAGACACCGCCCTTTCACGGCGGTAACACGGGTTCGAATCCCGTACGGGTCACCACTTTGGAGGATTAGCTCAGCTGGGAGAGCACCTGCCTTACAAGCAGGGGGTCGGCGGTTCGATCCCGTCATCCTCCACCATATAAATTTTATATGAATAGTATTATCGCGGGGTGGAGCAGCACGGTAGCTCGTCGGGCTCATAACCCGAAGGTCGCAGGTTCAAATCCTGTCCCCGCAACCAAATGGTCCCGTGGTGTAGTGGTTAACATGCCTGCCTGTCACGCAGGAGATCGCCGGTTCGACCCCGGTCGGGACCGCCATTTTAATAAGGCTCGGTAGCTCAGTCGGTAGAGCAGAGGACTGAAAATCCTCGTGTCGGCGGTTCGATTCCGTCCCGAGCCACCATTTATTTCAATAAAATACGCCGGCTTAGCTCAATTGGTAGAGCAACTGACTTGTAATCAGTAGGTTGGGGGTTCAAGTCCTCTAGCCGGCACCATGTAAGTTTCGGAGGGGTAGCGAAGTGGCTAAACGCGGCGGACTGTAAATCCGCTCCTTCGGGTTCGGCAGTTCGAATCTGCCCCCCTCCACCATTTACATAGGGGCATAGTTTAAAGGTAGAACTGAGGTCTCCAAAACCTCCAGTGTGGGTTCGATTCCTACTGCCCCTGCCAAATATATTTACACAACATGGCGGTTGTGGCGAAGTGGTTAACGCACCGGATTGTGGCTCCGGCATTCGTGGGTTCGATTCCCATCAGTCGCCCCATTTTTATTTTAAAAATTACAAATAATTTAATTGATACTTACATATAATTAAGTAAGAATTCGATGGGCTATAGCCAAGCGGTAAGGCAACGGACTTTGACTCCGTCATGCGCTGGTTCGAATCCAACTAGCTCAGACATGTCTTGCGGAAGTAGTTCAGTGGTAGAATACAACCTTGCCAAGGTTGGGGTCGCGGGTTCGAATCCCGTCTTCCGCTCCAATAAAATTTAATATGACGGCATAGCCAAGTGGCACAGGCAGAGGTCTGCAAAACCTTAAAATCCTGCGGTGGGTGACCATCCGGTTGCCGCCTTTTCTTTTGTGCCGATGTGGCGGAATTGGCAGACGCGCACGACTCAAAATCGTGTTCCTTCGGGAGTGTCGGTTCGACCCCGACCATCGGTATCATGAACGTCGTAAAAAAACTCTATACAATTAGTATAGAGTTTTTTTGTTTTCTTTTCATTACATGACAAAATAAGCACAAAAAGTGTACGGAAACATTAAAAGGATAAAAACAAACATTCAATTTTATCCTTTTAATTGCGGTATTTAGTGAGAATTTCTCCACCCTGGTGACATGAAGTTAAATCCGACACCACCAGTAGATATTAGTACATTATCAACGGTTAAGTTTGTAATTTCTAAAAACTTCTTTTTAAACTCTTCTCTGTTGTACTTATACATTGTTGAGTGGCACGCCCACATTTGCGTTGAAGTACTTAACCAGTCCCCTAATTCCTTCAATTTAGGAAACGCCTCAAATTGGATTGGTTCATCTCATTTCATGAATCTTACTTGATAGATAGTTGGGTTTAACTTTTCTCCTATTCCTTTAAAAGCATGTGATTTTTTTTCATTTGAATGTGTCATAATTCTCCCTTCATCTTTTCTTCGAATTTTTCCCTATTTTTATTATACAACAATAGAAAGTAATTATAGGAATATTATGGAAATAGGTATCAGCAATATAAAAAGACTCTAACAGAAATGTTAGAGTCTTTTTTGTTAAATTATATTATGTGATGCTAAAATTCGTAATAAACTTAGGAATTCATGTATAATATAACTTGTCGAAAGAACAAAATGATAGTGATTTATATTATGTCTGTAATATGAATCAAAAATGAACTTTTTATATTTCTTTTAAAAATGTGTTGAACACACATTATATTTCATATTAATATTTTTATGTAGATTTAAAACGAGAAAGAGAGTGGAAAGTATGGGCCGTAAATGGAACAATATTAAAGACAAAAAAGCATCAAAAGATGCAAATACAAGCCGTATATACGCGAAATTTGGACGTGAAATTTATGTGGCGGCAAAACAAGGCGAGCCAGATCCAGAATCAAATCAAGCGCTTAGAGTCGTATTAGAACGTGCGAAAACATACAATGTACCAAGAACAATTATTGATCGTGCAGTTGAAAAAGCAAAAGGCGGTTCAGAGGAAAATTATGACGAGCTTCGTTATGAAGGATTTGGACCAAATGGAGCTATGGTTATTGTAGATACACTTACAAATAACGTAAACCGTACTGCAGCAGATGTACGAGCTGCATTTAGCAAAAACAGTGGTAACATGGGTGTAAACGGTTCTGTAGCTTACATGTTTGATGCGACAGCTGTTATCGGCCTTGAAGGTAAAACATCAGATGAAGTTCTTGAAATTTTAATGGAAGCAGATGTAGATGCACGTGACATTCTAGAAGAAGAAGATGCTGTTATCGTGTATGCTGAACCAGATCAATTCCATTCAGTACAATCTGCACTTAAAGGTGCTGGTGTTGAAGAATTTACAGTTGCAGAATTAACAATGCTTGCACAAAGTGATGTTACACTTCCTGAAGATGCTCAAGTACAATTTGAGAAAATGGTTGATGCATTAGAAGATTTAGAAGATGTACAACAAGTTTACCACAACGTAGACTTAGGAGAGTAATATGATGAAAGCCCCTTTTCGTTTAACGAATAGGGGCTTTTTTTATGAAGTTAATTAAGGTGATGAATTATTAAAGGTATTTTGGTGTAGATAGGGATATATGAAATAACCATTATTTCTAGGAGGCTTAGTATGGAACATAAGACACCAAAGCATATAGTTGCCGTAGCAGGTTATTTAACAAATGAGAAAAATGAAGTGTTATTAACAAAGGTACACTGGCGAGCTGATACGTGGGAAATGCCAGGAGGACAGGTAGAAGAAGGAGAAGCACTCGATCAAGCTGTCTGTAGGGAAATAAAAGAGGAAACAGGGTTAACGGTGAAGCCTATCGGAATTACCGGGGTTTATTATAATGCCTCTATGCACATTCTAGCTGTTGTTTTTAAAGTAGCATATGTGAGTGGCGAAATAAAAATTCAACCTGAAGAAATACAAGAGGCTAAATTTGTTGATTTAAATGAAGAGAACATAGATGAGTATATAACTCGTCCTCATATGAAATCCAGAACGCTTGATGCAATGAGAGCAACACATTGTATTCCGTATGAAACGTGGGAAGTACAGCCATATAATTTAATAGGAAGATTGTAAAGAAAAGAGTAGCTGATTTGAGATACATTCAAATCACTACTCTTTTTTTGTATACTGTTTAAGAAAAAGGTCAAAATAATAATAGTGTTAGTATTGATTTATAGAACGTTTGTTCTGTATAATGTATATGTTATATACATTAAGATTACTAGATACTCAAAAGTACATATATTTGTAGATGATATAATTAAAGTATAAAGTGAAAATATAATAGCCTTAAGGCTTACTCTGTTATTGGTTATTCGTGATTGAATATAATCTATATTCAATATTTCAGATGAATAGTAGATAAAAAAGGTCTGTGATACAATACTTTTTTACCCCGCTATTTGCCGGGAACGTGATTGGTGAGGGCTGATTAAAGTTTCACTTTATACCTTACAATGATGTAAGGTACGTGTAAGAGAAATCGATGGGATATTTTTTTACAACAATGTATTCTTAAAGTAAGAGTTATATGCTGTGTGGAAAAGAGGTGTTCAAGATGAAAGAACGAGTATTATCTAGGGTGAACTATCATCAAAAAGTTGCATTAAATCCAATGACTAAACTTTTTTATAAAGCCATTATATTATTATTATTGTTAAGTTGTACGTTATTATTCATTGGAAATGTAATGATTGAGAAAAGTGACATTAGTAAATTACATGTACCGGCTAATTTAGAGGTGCCAGAATCATTAACACATGCATTTATTGCGACAGAAGATAAAAGATTTTATCATCATAACGGTTTAGATTATATAGCAATTATTAGGGCCTCTGTTGAGAATATAAAGGCTGGTGGTGTCGTGCAAGGAGGAAGCACGATTACACAGCAGCTATCTAAAAATGCTTTTTTAACTAATGAGCGTACATTTTCTCGTAAGTGGAAAGAGATTTTTTATACGAAAAAAATTGAACGCACATTTACGAAGGATGAAATTTTAAAATTATATGTAAGTAACATTTATTATGGTGAAGGAGCATGGGGAATTGAAAAAGCAGCAAACCTTTACTTCGGTAAAAAGGTGAACCAATTAACGTTGGCTGAAAGTGCAATGATGGCTGCTGTAGTAAAAGCACCTGCTTATTACTCACCTGCCCAAAATTATGATAAAGCAGTAGAGAGACGAAATGTTGTGTTGAGACTAATGGAGAAAGAAGGCTATATAAGCCATGATGAGTATGTTCAAGCAGTTAGTGAGAAATTAGTAATTCGTCATGATATAAAAATAGAGCAGTCGATGTTAAATAGTGCGCGTAAAAAAGCAGTAAGTTAAGAGAAGTTCCTACAGAGGAGCTTCTTTTTTTGAATAAATTGTGACACAATATCGTCACAATTATTGTGTTTTTGTAATTTATGTGAGCGTGTTCATTGCGTGACGTATATAAGTGTTGATATTATGTGTATTGTGTACAATGCTGTATACAGAATATGAATTTAAAGAGGAATGTATATGAAATCAAATAAACTCATGGCTCTTGGTATAGTTTTTTCTATCGCAGTATTGATTGTAATTGGAACAATTGCGTATAGCATCATAAATGACAAAAAAGATAAAGGGAATGAGATGTTTGCTTATTCCACGCAACAATCTTTAGGGAAAGATGATGCTCCAGTTAAGGTAGTTGAATTTGGAGACTTTAAATGTCCTGCTTGTCGTACTTGGGATGTAACAGTATTACCTCGATTAAAAGAAGAGTATATTGATAAAGGCAAAGTGCAGTTATATTTTATTAACTTCCCATTTATCGGAAAAGACTCGGATTTAGGTGCAGCAGCTGGTGAAGCAATTTATAAACAAGATAAAGATTCATTCTGGATTTTCTATGATGAGATTTATCAAAATCAAAAGAAAGATACGGAAGAATGGATTACAGAAGATTTGCTTCTTAGCATTGTGAAAGAGAAACTTCCAAAAGTTGATGTAGAGCAATTTAAGAAAGATTTACACAGTAAAGAAATTACAGAAAAAGTACGTAAAGATTCAGATCGTGCTCAAAAATTAAAAGTTCAAGGTGCTCCTTCAGTATATGTAAACGGAAATCTTGCAAACCCTGATTTCGATAGTATGAAGAAGGCCATTGATAAAGAATTGAAAAAGTGATGAGGTCTCTCATCACTTTTTCGACTTTTTTCGATAAAATTCTTGCCTCTATTTTTTTAACATGCTATACTACTTTACATAAGTTATTCTAATATCTTATATGTAATTCATATTTGCGGGTGTAGTTTAGTGGTAAAACAAGAGCCTTCCAAGCTCTGGTCGAGAGTTCGATTCTCTTCACCCGCTCCAAATTTTATTAAATGTTTTTCTATAAATTGTGATCAACGCAGTGTTTCGTTTCCGAGATAAACGAGGCATTGCGTTTTTTAATGTTTGAAAAATATAATTACATGCGAAAATAGAAGTAAATAATAGTATTCCAAAAGTGAATTACTAACCAATAAAGTCGTTACATAAGGGATGATGGATTCATCTGAGGAGGCGATTAAGAGTGGATTTTGAACAATTAAAGCAAGATGTAATTGCGTATAGTAAAACAATTGGCATAGATAAAATAGGCTTTGCGAGTGCTTCTCCTTTTGAGGAATTAAAGCAGCGCTTAATCCAGCAACAACAATTAAATTATCAATCTGGATTTGAAGAGCCTGATATAGAGAAGAGAACGAATCCGCAACTTTTATTACCGGGTGCTAAATCAATTATTGCGATTGCTTTAGCATATCCTTCAAAATTAAAAAATGCACCATTAAGTAAGCGTGGAGAACGCCGTGGAATTTTTTGCCGTGCTTCTTGGGGACAAGATTATCATCTTGTTTTACGAGATCGTTTGCAAAAATTAGAAGCATATTTAATTGAAAAACTTCCAGATATAGAAGTGAAGTCCATGGTTGATACAGGTGAATTAAGTGATCGAGCTGTATCAGAGCGTGCAGGCATTGGCTGGAGTGGGAAAAACTGTGCTATTATTACACCTGAATTCGGTTCGTACGTATACTTAGGGGAAATGATTACAAATGTTCCATTCCCGCCAGATAAGCCGATAGAAGATCAATGCGGGGGCTGTACGAAATGTATCGATATTTGTCCTACAGGTGCTTTAATACAGGGGGGACAGTTAGATTCGAAGAAGTGTATTGCGTTTTTAACACAGACGAAAGGATTCCTACCTGAAGAATATCGCGATAAAATAGGAAATCGTATATATGGATGTGATACGTGTCAGACTGTTTGCCCGAAAAACAAAGGAATGGATTTTCATAATCATCCTGAGATGGAGCCGGATCCTGAGCTAGTTAAACCATTATTAACGCCACTTTTAACAATTAGTAATCGTGATTTTAAAGAGAAATATGGGATTATGTCAGGGTCATGGAGAGGGAAAAAGCCACTGCAAAGAAATGCGATTTTAGCATTAGCACATTTTAAAGAAGCATCGGCAATTCCTGATTTAATTGGTGTTATGAAAGATGACCCAAGACCGGTATTGCGCGGAACGGCAGCATGGGCACTTGGGAAAATTGGGGGAGATGGAGTAGGCGAAGCGATTGAGAAAGCGATGGAACGTGAGAAAGATGAAGAAGTACTTCATGAAATGAATCGCGGGCTTGAATTGTTAGCACAGAAAAAAGAGTAGATAATATTTCCCTTTTTCATATTGTAATATGGGAGGGAAACGAAATGGCTGTAAAAATGAATATTGAAAAGCAAGTACAACAGTTTTTAGCATATATCACAGAGAAACGAACAGACGTGGATGGTATTGCTGAGGATTTACTACAAATGGCACAGAGAAAGAAACAATTGTTTCAAAGGCGTAGTGCACATATAGTGAAAGCAATTGCGGATGTTTCTTTCATTAGACAATTAAATAGTAATGACCATCAAGAAATTGATTATCAAATACATTTTAAATATTTAATTAAGCATAAAGAATTATTTTATATTGAAGAGGAACAATTAAAACGAAGAGTTTGTTTAAATAATAGTCGGATTATAGGCGATTATGATATTGAAGTGTCAGAAGAAATTAGAATGGGTGAGACATTAGAAAGGGAAATTACGAAAGAGAAGTACGGTTCTTATCAGTATAATCGTTTAGAGGCAGTGAAATATGCAGAGCGTTGGTGGGATGACCGAAATCCTATGTATCGTAATTTCCCTGATAATTGTACGAATTTCATTTCTCAATGTCTTCATACTGGAGAAGTACCTATGAACGGATATCCTAATATTCGTAAAGGATGGTGGCAAAGGGAGAATCAGTGGAGTTGGAGCTGGGCTGTTGCACATTCTTTTTATTGGTATTTGTCAGGTGCTACAACAGGACTTCGAGCAGAGGCGGTAGAGAGGCCAGAAGAACTTATTCTTGGAGATGTAATTGCTTATGATTTCGAGGATGACGGAAGATGGAATCATACGACGATTGTAGTAGCAAAAGATGCAGATGGTATGCCGCTTGTAAATGCACATTCAGCAAATAGCCGTCGACGTTATTGGAACTATGAAGACTCTAGTAAATATACACCACAAATGAAATATAAATTCTTTCATATTATTAATGGGTAGAGATTTTTCGCTCAAGTGGTATAATACGTAGTAGACAAAAAACAGAGGTGAATATCGCGTGGGAGTACATGTTGTTTTATATCAGCCAGAAATTCCAGCAAATACAGGAAATATTGCTCGTACTTGTGCAGCAACTGGAACAGAATTACATTTGATTAGACCGCTTGGATTTTCAACGGATGATAAAATGTTAAAGCGTGCCGGATTAGATTATTGGCAGCACGTGAAAATTACGTATTATGATTCAATTGAAGAATTTTATGAAAAAAATAAAGATGGTGAATTCTTCTATTTAACGAAGTATGGCGAGAAAGCTCATACAGCGTTTGACTATAGCAAGCGCGAGAAGGATTACTATTTTGTATTTGGAAGAGAAACAAACGGCTTACCAGCTAATGTAATCGAAGAAAACTTTGATCATTGTTTACGTATTCCAATGACAGATAAAGTACGTTCATTAAATTTATCTAATACAGCAGCAATTTTAATTTATGAAGCATTCCGTCAACAAAATTACCCTGGATTAGATTTAGAAATCGTTTATTAAAAGTCGCCATATGGCGACTTTTTTTTATAAAATAAAAATAATATGTGATCATACGTTTAAAAGAGAGGACATAATCATATAGAATGGGATATATGATTAAAAATAGATAAGACGGGTTGAGATAAATATGAAGGAAGAATATAGTAATCAAAATACCTTTTTAAGTATGATAGATATGGATTTAATTAGACAAGGGTTATTACATGCTATTCAAGATTTAGTATTTATATTGAAAGTTATTGATGATGAAACGTTTAAATATATGTATGTGAATAAAATAGGAATGGATTATGCTAGGTTAAGCGAAGAGTGCTATGGAAAAACTTTTGCAGAAGTATTACCGAAAGATATAGCGGGGATATTGCAAAGGCAATATGAAAAAGTAGTGAGAGAAGCGAAAGCACACACTTTTTGTGATGTAGTCAAATTACCAAAAGGTGAGATACATTATGAATCTTCACTTAATCCTGTCTGCGATGAAGAAGGAATATGTCAATTTGTTATTTGTATTACAAGAGATATTACAGCTCAAATTGAGGAGAAGACAGAGATAGAGGAAAAACAAATGTTATTTAAGTCGTTACTGGAATATAATAATGACTCAATTATATCTATAGATTCTATAGGGAGAGTTACATATGCAAATCCGGCAACGTATGAAATATTTGGATACCGGTATGAGGAATTAAATAATAAATTTATTTTTGAATTTATTAATAAAGAATATGAAAAAGATTTTCAAATTATATTTAAGGGATCGATGCAAGGAAAAGCAAAACAAATTGTTTCAAAGAAATATGTTCATAAAGAAGGGTACGAGCTATATATTTCTTTGAGAACTATCCCGATTATTGTGAACGGTGAAATTGTTGGAGTGTATATTGTTACGAGAGATGTTACAAGGCAAGTATTAAACGAAATGCGAACAGAATATTTAGCTTACTATGACCAGTTAACAGGATTAATGAATAGAATTTCATGTACAAATAAGTTAAATACTTTTTTAAAAGAGAGTATAAATTTTGCGCTTGTATTTATAGATTTAGATGAGTTTCATCGTATTAATGATACATTTGGTCATAAAGAGGGAGATAAAGTATTACAAAAAGTGACAGAATGTTTAAGCAATCTAAAAATAGAAGGTATGCACTTATTTAGAGAACACGATGATCAATTTGTTATGTTGATAGAAAATATAACGAAAGAATGTGTAGAGGAAGTTGCAAAAAGCATACTGAAAAATATTAGTGAATATTTTGTAATTGAGAAAGAAGATGTATATTTAAGTGCGTCAATTGGAATTGTAATGGCTCCAGCAGATGGAGAAGATGAAAAAATACTATTTCAGAGAGTCGATGCTGCCTTAGAAAAAGCAAAAGACAAAGGAAAAGGACATTATCATTTTTATTGTAGTGGATTAGACTGTGAGCGTGAACAAAGGTTTATAATAGAAAACCAGTTACATCGTGCTATAGAAAAAAATGAATTTTTCTTATATTATCAGCCACAAATTAATATTGAGACGAAAAAAATAGCTAGTATGGAAGCTTTAATAAGGTGGGAGAATAAGGAATTAGGATTTGTTTCTCCAAACCAATTTATTCCGTTGGCAGAAAGAACAGGATTTATTATTAAGCTCGATGAATGGGTAGTAAATCAAGTGTGTCAGCAACTGCGCGAATGGTTAAATAAAGGATATGAAGTGGTCCCAATTGCAGTTAATATTTCAGCTAGACACTTTCGCTCTATTACATTAATAGAGATGATTACACGGGCTTTAAATAAGTACAATGTACCAGCTCATTTATTAGCGATAGAGGTTACAGAAGGAGCTCTTATACATAAAGATATATCGAAGAGAGTGTTACTACAATTAAAAGAACAAAATTTAAAGATTCATTTAGATGATTTTGGAACAGGCTATTCATCTTTAAGTTACTTAAAAACATATCCAATTGATACTTTAAAAATTGATCGTTCTTTTATGGAAGGTATACATATAGATGAACGTGATACGAATATTACAGCTGCAATTATTCATTTAGCTCATACTTTAGAATTGAATGTAATTGCAGAGGGAGTAGAAAAAAAGGAGCAAATACAGTTTTTGAAAGAAAAGAATGTGAAGCTTGTACAAGGTTATTATTATAGCCGACCACTATCCAAATATGATATGGAAAATATGTATTATAAATAATGCATAAAAAAATGATGTGCTAAAAGCACATCATTTTTTATGTGTACCTGGTTTGTCATTGTAACCGGATGTAAAAATCGCTGTAAGAAATGTGAGTGATACACCTAAAATTAATAATAATTTCATACTAATATCCTCCTTACTTTTTTCGGTTCACGAGTTTTATTTATTACCCAAAATGTATGTAAGGTTCTTAGAAGAAAAGAATTTATTTATAATGAATAGCAGTGTAAAAACGTTAATACCTATATTATACAGAATTTTCTTTGAATTTTGGAGAGAATTTTAGCGTGCTATTATATATTTCGTTTTGATTTAAAGAATGTTTAAGGACATCCTAGCATACCTTTTATAATAATCCGATTGAACAAGGAGATGGGGGAGGAGCTATAATGGATATTCTAAAAAAGATTGAACAGCATCGAGCAGCAGAAGAACGTTTACAATGGGAAGGTACGTTTGCGGAGTATTTGGAGCTTGTGAAAGAAAGACCATGGGTGGCTCAAACAGCACACTCTCGCATTTACAATATGATAAAAGATGCCGGAATTGAAGAAGTTGATGGTAGAAGAAAGTATAACTTCTTTAGTAATCAGCTCTTTGGATTAGAGGATGCTCTAGAACGTCTTGTAGAGGAATATTTTCATCCATCTGCAAAACGATTAGATGTTAGAAAAAGAATTTTATTATTAATGGGTCCTGTTAGTGGAGGGAAATCAACGTTAGTTACGATGTTGAAACGAGGATTAGAAACATATTCAAGAACAGATCGCGGAGCAATTTTTGCAATTAAAGGATGCCCAATGCATGAGGATCCACTGCATTTAATTCCACATCATTTACGAGATGATTTCTTTGATGAGTATGGAGTTAGAATTGAAGGGAATTTATCACCACTAAATGTCATGCGTTTAGAGCAAGAATACGGATCAAGAATTGAGGATGTAGTTGTAGAGCGTATTTTCTTCTCTGAAGATCGCCGTACAGGGATTGGTACATTTAGCCCGTCTGATCCGAAATCACAGGATATTGCAGATTTAACAGGTAGTCTGGACTTTTCTACGATTGCAGAATATGGTTCAGAATCAGATCCGCGTGCGTATCGATTTGATGGAGAATTAAATAAGGCAAACCGAGGAATGATGGAGTTCCAAGAGATGTTAAAATGCGATGAGAAGTTTTTATGGCACTTATTATCGCTTACGCAAGAAGGGAATTTCAAAGCGGGAAGATTTGCGCTTATTTCAGCAGATGAATTAATTGTAGCGCATACGAATGAAACAGAGTATCGCTCATTTATAGCAAATAAGAAAAATGAAGCATTACACTCAAGAATTATTGTAATGCCAGTTCCTTATAATTTACGAGTAAGTGAAGAAGAACATATTTATGAAAAAATGATTCGTGAAAGTGATGTGTCGAATGTTCACATTGCACCACACACACTTCGCGTTGCAGCAATGTTCACTATTTTAACTCGTTTAAAAGATCCGAAGCGTCCGGATATTGATTTAATTAAAAAGATGCGTTTGTATGATGGAGAGACTGTAGAAGGTTATAATGCGATTGATGTAGAAGAATTACAACGCGAATATCAAGATGAAGGTATGAAGGGGATTGATCCTCGTTATGTCATTAATCGAATTTCGTCTACAATCATTCGAAAAGAGGTACCATCTATTAACGCGTTAGATGTACTTAGATCTTTAAAAGATGGGCTGGATCAGCATCCATCGATTAGTAATGAAGACCGTGAACGTTATATGAATTTCATCTCATTGGCGAGAAAAGAATACGATGAAATCGCGAAGAAAGAAGTACAAAAAGCGTTTGTTTATTCATATGAAGAATCAGCTAAGACGCTTATGGATAATTACTTAGATAACGTCGAGGCGTACTGCAATAAATCGAAATTACGTGATCCGTTAACAGGGGAAGAAATGAGTCCAGATGAAAAACTAATGCGCTCAATTGAAGAGCAAATTGGAATTTCAGAAAATGCTAAGAAAGCATTCCGTGAAGAGATTTTAATTCGCATTTCTGCTTATGCCCGTAAAGGAAAACGCTTTGATTATAATTCACATGAACGTCTTCGTGAAGCGATTCAGAAAAAACTATTTGCTGATTTAAAAGATATAGTGAAAATTACAACATCAACGAAAACACCGGACGAAAATCAGCTTAAGAAAATCAATGATGTTGTTGCACGTTTAATTGATGAGCATGGCTATAATTCTTCTTCAGCAAATGAATTACTACGCTATGTAGGTAGCTTGTTAAACCGATAGTTTGATAACAAAACGCTGTCTCTTGTATTTTGCGGGACAGCGTTTTATTATCCGTTCATATGTGTGTAAAGTGTCATACCTTGTCCAAATGTAATAAATTAAGATGCAATTTGATGAATTTATTGTCAATTATTTTTACAATATGCATATGATAGAGTAACCAACCATTCATACGAAAAAAGCCAACACAATACAATATGTTGCAAAGTAAAAATGTGTGCAACAATGCATTGTGTTTCTTTCTTATCAGTGGCTGAATATTTCTTTCTATTATGTGAGTGGCAAAATTTTGTTTAGGATGCTCGGGGTATTGTATGAAAAACGTTATAAATGTTTATGGGATGATTTTCTATGGGCAGTTACCTTTCAAATATTCTAGCTTGCACATTACAGAACAAAATTTGTAGCTTGCTGTTCATACAGGAAGACAATTACAGTAAGGAGGGAAAGGAATGGGCGAAGAAAATCAACCAAATTATACGATTTCACAGGAAAACTGGTCCCTCCATCGCAAAGGATATGACGACCAACAGCGCCATCAAGAAAAAGTACAAGAGGCAATTAAGAATAATTTACCCGATCTTGTAACAGAAGAAAGTATAGTTATGTCTAATGGCAAGGATGTTGTAAAAATACCAATTCGTTCTCTAGATGAATATAAGATTAGATACAATTATGATAAAAATAAACATGTTGGGCAAGGAAACGGTGACAGCAAAGTTGGTGATGTCGTTGCGAGAGATGGATCAGGTGGTCAAAAACAAAAAGGGCCAGGAAAAGGGCAAGGAGCAGGAGATGGAGCTGGGGAAGATTACTATGAAGCTGAAGTCTCTATTTTAGAATTAGAGCAAGCGTTTTTCAGAGAGTTAGAGCTGCCTAATTTAAAGAGAAAAGAAATAGATGAAAACCGGATTGAACATGTTGAATTTAATGACATTAGAAAAACAGGATTATGGGGAAATATCGATAAGAAACGAACAATGATATCCGCATATAAACGAAATGCGATGCGTGGTAAAGCATCTTTCCATCCAATTCATCAAGAAGATTTAAAGTTCCGCACTTGGAATGAAGTATTAAAGCCAGATTCAAAGGCTGTTGTGTTAGCGATGATGGATACGAGTGGATCGATGGGAATGTGGGAGAAGTATATGGCACGTAGCTTCTTTTTCTGGATGACAAGATTTTTACGCACAAAGTATGAAACAGTTGATATTGAATTTATTGCTCATCATACAGAAGCGAAAGTCGTTACAGAAGAAGAATTCTTTTCAAAAGGAGAAAGTGGTGGAACAATCTGCTCCTCCGTATACAAAAAAGCACTCGAGCTAATCGATAATAAATATTCACCAGACCGCTATAATATTTATCCATTCCATTTTTCAGATGGTGATAATTTAACTTCAGATAATGCTAGATGTGTAAAACTTGTTGAAGAATTAATGAAGAAGTGTAATATGTTTGGGTATGGGGAAGTGAATCAGTACAACCGCCATAGTACCCTCATGTCAGCCTATAAAAATATTAAAGATGAGAATTTTAGATATTATATTTTAAAGCAAAAAGCAGACGTATTCCATGCGATGAAGAGCTTTTTTAAAGAAGAAACCGGAGAAAAAATGGCATAACCCCCTTAAAAAGGGGTTATTTTTTTGTAAACTTTTTATTTTTCCAGTTGACAATAATAATGAAAATCATTGTCATTTGTTCGGGAGATGATTACATTTCGAATTATATATTTCGGAGGAGATGTAAAGTTGAAACAAAATAAAAGAAAACGTATAAATGCAATAGTTATAGCTGCCTGAAAGAATTTTTATTAAAGGAAAATTAAAATATCTATTTTTTATCTTTAGTCAAGAATGCTTGTAGTTAATTAAAAAAAGAGTCAATCTTTCAATTGATGTTTAGAAGTCGTAATATAAATGATTAAATAGATTTTAGTTAATTATAATAGTTTTTTGCCACTTGTTTGTTGTGCGTAAATAGTTTTTTCGTAATATCTCGTAAAGTAAAAAGGATATAATAAATCTTAAACTCTTTTGGAACAGAGTTGTAATTTTTCATTTAAAATAAGAAAGTATGTTTTTTTCAGGTTATTAACATTGGGAAAATTTTGAAATTAAAAAAGTTCGCCGAATCATCATGGGATAAATTTGGGGTGGTGAGGTTATGAAGAATGTCATTCTATGTATATAGTATTTATACGTGTAAAGAATTACTTTATATAACATGTTCTGTATACAAAAGTGAGGATTGGAATAAAATTTAATTTTTTATATTCCTTTTACAAATGTGAAATCTGTAAGGTATCCATTTTTTTCTGCGTTAGCAAAAGTATATCAATAATAATAATGTATATTTTAATATTGTTGGGAGAATGAATCTACGTTCTATTGCACGCTGCAACTAATAATTTAATAAATGGAGTAGGGCTGCCTTATGATCTATTTCTATTTTCTATAAATTTTAGTTCGATTTAAAGCATAATAAAATCCTTTTTTTGGATTTTATTATATAAATAAATGGGTATAACTGGGTTTGCGGAGTTTGACGCTTTCCCCTTTTTCAAAGTAAAATGAAAACACTAAGGAGGGAAAATAGTGGAAATTAAATCTATGCATCTCAATATTAAGATTAGAATAGTTACATCTTTTTTAACTCGTACAGTAGGAATTATGATTTTTCCATTTATGGCGATTTATTTTTCCATAAAATTAGGAGCAGCATTAGCAGGATTTTTATTGTTATTAAATGTAATTACATCACTTATTGTAGGACTATATGGAGGTTATATTTCTGATATATTAGGACGCAAGAAGGTCATGATTATCGGACAAGTGATACAGGTGATTTCTATCGCCTGTATGGGGATTGTGAACTCAAATTATATTGATTCACCTTGGTTTACATTTTTGTTTATGCTTATAAATAGCATTGGTGCCGGATTAATGAATCCGGCAGCAGAAGCAATGTTAATTGATGTGAGTACACCAGAAAATAGAAAAATGATGTACAGTATTAATTACTGGGCAGTCAACTTGTCTATAGCGATTGGTGCTATTCTTGGAGGGATTCTTTTTGAACAATATCGATTTCAATTATTTATGCTATTGACAGGTATTGCATCATTAACATTATATTTGATTACAGTTTATATGGAAGAAGTGTATGTAGTTCAAAAGAAAATAGAAAAGAAAAATGTGTTGCAGGACATGGTAAAGAATTATGGAGTTGTAGTAAAAGATCGAGCATTTATGGTACTGTGCTGTGCAAGTCTATGTACATTGTCATTAGAATTCCAAATCAATAATTATATCGGAGTCCGTCTGCAACAGGAATTTGAAACGATAACATTTTCATTCTGGAATGGGAATCACTTTGATTTAACAGGTATCCGTATGCTCAGTTGGATCTCCGCTGAGAATACAGTATGCATCGTTCTATTTTCAGCTTTTATCGTGAAGTTTATGAAATATTTTCATGACCGAAAAGTACTATTTATTGGGTTATTTTTGTATACAATGGGATTTATGATATTGGGATCAAGTAATAGCTTGTGGATTTTATTACTAGCAGGTCTACTTCAAACGATAGGAGAGATGATGTATGTTCCAGTAAGCCAGTCACTTCGAGCAGATATGGCCCGTGCTGACGCTAGGAGTTCGTATATGGCTATTAACGGAATGATATTTCAAATTGCAAAAATGGTTGGAGCGCTTGGAATTATGATGGGTTCTCTAATTAATTCTTGGGGGATGAGCATCTTATTTGGGTTAATAGGGATAATTAGTATTCTGTTATTTAAGAAAGCACTTGTTATGTCTCAATATCGATTTGGGAAGGTAGAAAAGATAATGTAATGATATAACGAAGCTACTTGTTTTTACATGACAAGTAGCTTTTAGGAAAATATTAAGGTATCTCTTCCTTTTTTATAATAATTATATAAATAATACATTTTCAATTAATAGTAAGAATATAAAATAATCTAAATGGAAAAGAAGATATTGAATGTGAAATCAACTTAAAGATGGTGCAATAGTCATTATTTTGTATAATGAAAGAATTCGATTTTGGTAAAAAATACGAATAAGAGAATGTATAAGGACAATTGTAAAAACGATTACAATTGTGAAGAATAAAAAATGAATTCGGAGAAGAGCGAAATGGGGATACATACAAAAAAAATGATTAAAAGCTTAGAACAAAAAATGGCGTTTTGCGTAAAGGTAGTATTTAAATCAATACGAAATGATGAAGAAAAAAAAATTAATGAAGTTATTCATAACAGTATAAGCGATATTAATATGATGTTGAGTCTAATTGAGACCTATATGAAGGTTGAAAAAGAATCTACAAAAGAACTAAAACAGCTTCAAAAAAAATTAATACAAACCCGATCCTATATTGAATTTGAATGTAACAAGTTAAAAATTAGTATTTAAAAGATGATCAAAAATGTAATTATATCTTTGCATATAACTATATGGGGTGAATTTAATTGGGGCACTTTTGGATTTGGTATAAATTGTGAGTTGGAAGGCCTTTAGAGGGAAATGTGTATAAAAAAATGTTTAATTTAACCGATATAATAAGAGAGTTTTAAACTTACTATACGAGAATATATATTAGTACAGATAATTATGTTTTCTATACATATAGATTTCAACGCATAAAAAAACAATATAAGGAGATACATGAAACGAGGAAAGTTTATGGAAATATACGCGGTTAAAATAATTGATATAAATAGTGAGCAGTTAGACGAGTTAAGTTTATTAATTGATTCAAGGAAAAGACATAGAATAAAAAAGTATGTGAAAAAAAAGAATAAGCTTCAGACATTAATGGGAGAAATATTGTTAAGATCGATAATTATTCAAAAGCTTAACATTAATAATAAAGATATCATATTTAATAATGATTATTATGGAAAACCGCACTTGAAGAATTATCCAAATGTTTTTTTTAATCTGTCTCATTCTGGAGATTTTGTTGTATGTGCATTTGATGAGTATCCAGTAGGAATTGATATAGAAAAAATAAAAGACATTGAATACGAGGATTTAGCTAAAAATTTTTTTACCAACAGAGAGTATGATTATATTATGAAAAATGATTTGGATCAACAATTGAATAAATTTTATGATATATGGACATTAAAAGAGAGTTACATTAAGTGTTGTGGCAAAGGTTTATCCCTTTCTTTGAAATCTTTTTCGATTGAAATAAGTGGATTAAAAGAAATTAATGTAATTATGGGATGTAGTTATACGGATCATAAGTTACAAATTCTAGAATTCGAATTTGGATATAGAATGGCTGTTTGTACATTAAATAAAGAAAATTTTCCTTATATAAAAACAGTAAATCAAAGTGAATTAATTGATACATATAAGAGGCTCTACAATGTATAGTGCCAATGACTTTTGTATACTAATCCTAGAATTAGATAAAATATAAACGGAAGTCTTTATTTTATCACTCTGTATGTGAAAATATAATATGATTTAAAAGAAAACTTGTATGATTGGTGTCTGCAAAGGAATTTTAGAATGGAAAACCGCGCTATAAATATTGTGAGAGAAGGATATAAACTTTATCCTCTAAATTTGAACTAGCTTAAATAATCAAATCTTTTATGCAATAAAAGACTTGATGCTAGAACGTCAGGATAATAAAGGTAGAAAGGAGTAGAAACAACTTGTATGAAAGGTTATTAATTATGAAAAAAGCAGAGGTTCACAATAATGGAATATTCATCGAAAAAATTATAAAGTATTTTGCTTTTTATTCTATATTCAGTTCAATATTCAAGATATATCCAATAAATATAAAACAAGCGGTTTTTGTGTCCATTATTACAGTGCTTTTAATAGTAAATGACTATGCTAGAGTTAAATTTCAAAATAAACTTAATTCATTTTGGTATTCTCTCTCTTTTATTGGGAGTAATGTTCTTGCTGGTTTTTTACTATATGAAGTCTATTGTATTGGATCACAAATTTATATAATCATTTTACTTATTGAAATTATTGTTACAACTAAAGAAATACCAAGATTTATATTAGGGTTGCATTTTATTATCTATTTAATTGCCCTTAAAATTGCTAATACGAATATAAAAGATATACTAACTTCTTATTTGGTCATTATGTCAATCCTCTATCTTTTTAGAAATATTTTGTTGGAAAAAGAAAAAATACAAATATTAAATCAAGAATTAAAGGTGGCAAACACAACTCTTAAAGAATACTCGGAAAAAATAAAAGAATTAACCATTTCTAAGGAAAGAACAAGAATAGCTCAGGAACTTCACGATTCTCTTGGTCATTATCTAGTTGCACTGACGATGAATCTGGAATATGCTGCAAAAGTTGTAGATATAGAGCCGGAGAAAGTGAAGAATGTAATAAAAAAATCGCAAAATTTGTCAAGGGATTGTATCCTAAATCTGAGACAAGCCGTGGCGTTGTTAAATGCTAATCCTGTCCAAAAAGGATTGCGTAAATCGATTGAAGAGATTTTTGGGAATTTCCGTGAAACTAGCGGAATAGAATTCGAATTAGAAATAAATGAAGCAGTTGAATTTGTTAATCCGGATATTAAAAATTGTCTTTATAAAACAGTACAAGAAGCAATAACGAATGGAATAAAGCATGGTAATGCAAAAAAATTCTCCATAAAGATACATAAAAATTATGATCAGATTTTACTAATTATAATGAATGAAGGTGCAAGATGTACAAATGTTGTCAAATCGAATGGGATTAACGGCATAGAAAGCAGAATTATTGCGCTTGGTGGGGAGGTTCATTTTTATTCAGATGATCACTCAGGGTTTATTGTAAAAGCTAGTATACCTGAGATTATCGACCTTTAATCATGTGAGATGAATATCCACTTTCTCAAAATATTAAGGAGGCAATCACATGGATGTTGTTATAGTAGATGACCAGCAAATTGTTAGAGAAGGATTGAAAATGATTTTGAGTCTTCATGAGGAAATTAATATTGTCGGTGAGGCTTCTAATGGTGAGGAATTGTTAGAGCTTCTCTCATATATATGCCCTGAAATTATTTTAATGGATATAAGAATGCCGATAATGGACGGTATAATAGCAACAAAGTTGGTTAAAGAAAAGTATCCTAAAATTAAAGTTATTATTCTTACAACGTTTAATGATAGTGAATATATTTTTACGGGGCTTAAAAATGGAGCAGATGGCTATATCCTTAAAGATTCAGATTCACAAGAGATAATTGATTCAATTAAAACAGCTTTTGAAGGGAATATTCTTTTGAATCCTAAGATTACACTGAAAGTTGTAAAAGCATTAAATTCAGTGAATTATAAAGAGGCAGTTAAAGCAGAATTTAATGAGAATAAACAACTTTCGAACTTGCTTACACCAAGAGAACTGGAAGTTGCAAAACATATTATGGAAGGGAAGAGTAATAAAGCAATTAGTAATGAGTTATTTATAACTGAAGGTACCGTTAAGAATTATGTTTCAAGAATACTCGAAAAATTGGACTTAAATAACAGAACAGAGTTGACTTTGTATTTACAGAAATTCATTTGATTAAGATTAATCTTCTTAGAGTTTTTATAATATCAAGATAATCTTTACACATATTTGATGAGCATGTATAAATGTTATTATTTTATTAACTAGCATTCTTTTAAAGTCATAAGCCAGAGTCTATATAACACATATTATTATAATGTACCGAAAAAGGGATTAATCTTATGATTCATCCCTTTTTTACTATACATATTGACATAGTGAAAAAATATTCAGTAAATAAGCGTAAGGAGCACTCTCACTTTATGCTAAACACTTCATATTTTATTGTCATATATCTTTAGTCTATTTAAAGAAAATAATCGAGAAATTTCTAACACTATCTTAATTATTCCTAATAAATAAGTTCATATATGACTAAAGTAATGGATTAATTAACATCTAAAGTAATACGTTAATTGAGTACTATAGTAAATAGCAAAGAAATTCATACAGAGATAAAATATAAGAA
>NZ_QNUB01000042.1:0-3515 GCF_008042345.1 Bacillus sp. AR8-1 | reverse complement strand
TTTGGTGGTGTTGTATTTCCCTGGTCACTACCGCTTTTTGGCGACGGTGTATTTCCTTGGCCATTACTATTGTTTGGTGGTGTTGTATTTCCCTGATCACTACCACTTTTTGGTGGCGGTGTATTTCCTTGGTCATTACCATTGTTTGGTGGTGTTGTATTTCCTTGGTCACTACCATTGTTTGGTTCACTTTGCTTTTGCTCTTCTTGTTTCTTTTGCTTTTCTTTTTGCTTATTTTCACTCGGCTGTTCAGTCGTATTTGCTATTTTCGTATTTGGAGAAGAATCATGCTTCTCACCTTTAATACGTAATTCGCTACCTTCTTGAACTACACTGTTTGGCATTTTAAATTGTGACTTATCTGTAGCAAACTTACTCATCATTTCTTTAAAAATCAATTGAGCTATTTTCGTATTTTTACTACTAATATAATTATCTTTACTATCCTTTGTATATCCGGTCCATACTGCCATCGTATATTGTGGTGTATAACCAGCAAACCAACTATCACGAGTTGCACTTTCTGGTAGATTATATTGTGCTATTTGTTCTAAAGAATAGTTTGTTGTACCTGTTTTACCCGCTATATCTAAAGAGCCTATATTAGCTGTTGTACCTAATCCAGATGAAACAAAAGTACGAAGCATATCAGTAATCATATATGCTGTAGAATCCTTCATAACTCGTTTTGACTTTTGCTCAAAGCTTTTTGATTTACCATCTGAATAAATGACTTTCTTAACAAAATGTGGCCTCGTATACTTACCATCATTACCAAATGCCGCATAAGCACCTGCAATTTCAGTTGGTGACGCTTCATTTGTACCAATCGCTGTTGATTCGGTCGGTGCTACATTAAATGTAATACCTAGCTTTTCAGAGAAACCTTTTGATCTACTAATTCCTACTTCTTTTGCAGTTTTTATTGCCGGGATATTTCGGGACGTTTTCAATGCATCACGCATTGTAATTGGTCCTAAATGCTTTCTATCAGCATTTCTAACTTCTTGTCCCGTTGAATACTTAAATGGAGAGTCATCAATTTGATGGTAAGTAGCCCATTTTAAATATTCAATTGCAGGAGCGTAATCAAAAATTGGTTTCATCGTTGAACCTGCTGAGCGATTTAATTCAATTGCAATATTATGTCCTTTAAAAACAGCTTTATTTTCACCACGCCCACTACCAATTGCACGTACTTCTCCTGTTTTCGTATCCATAAATGTGAAAGCGCCTTGGAATTTCTCATTTGGATAATTAATAATATCTTTATTTAAAAGTTTGTCTGCAAAATCCTGTGCCTTTGGATCTAATGTTGTATAAATTTCTAAACCGTCAGATCCGATATTAACATCTGGCAACTCTTTTTCAACTTCTTTCACAACCGCATCCATAAAAGCTGGATAGGGCATTTCTTTTTGTTCAGTTGCTTTCTTAAGTCCTTCTGTTACTGGAACTTTTGATGCTTCTTCCATTTCTTTTTTTGTAATATAACCATGTCGATTCATTAATTTAAGTACAACATTTCTTCTTTCTGTTGCTTTTTTGATATTTTGTTCTTTCGTTGGATCATAGTTATTAGGAGCTTTCATTAAACCAGCAAGCATTGCAACTTCTGGTAGTGTTAAATCTTTTAATTCCTTACCATAGTAATTTTGTACTGCTGTTGCGATTCCGTATGAACGGTTACCTAAGTAAACTTTATTTAAATACATTTCTAAAATTTCATGTTTTGAATACTGTTGTTCTAGCTTATATGCTAAATATATTTCTTGCGCCTTTCTCTTTGACGTTTTTTCCATCGATAAGAAGTAATTTTTAATAACTTGCTGTGTAATCGTACTTCCACCTTGAGAGCCGTAATCCCCTTTTAGGCTGACTAAGGCTGCACGTGCAGTACCTTTATAGTCTACGCCACTGTGCTCGTAAAAACGAGCATCTTCTGTTGCTAAAAACGCATTTTCTACTAACTTAGGAATCTGATCATACATAATATTCGTTCGTTTTTCTTTTCCATATTCATATATCAATTTCCCATCTTTATCATAAATTTTTGAGGATAACGGATTAACAAGTTTTGCTTTCTCAAGTTTTGGAGCATCTTTGATCATAACGAAAAAGGTAGCAACTCCTGCGACTAACCCCACAATACCAAGTAATAAACAACTAACTAAAAACTTACGAAAAAACGATGTTTTACCTTTTGCTTTTTGTTTCTTAGCAGCAGGCTGTTTTTTCTTTTTAACTTGTCGTCGCTCCTCTCGAGAACGATAATTTTCTGACATGCTACTTTCTCCTGCCTTTCAATTCTCCTGTTGATTTACTTAAAATTATTGAAGCCACTTTAAGAAATATATTCATATTTAAAAAGTGTACTAAATAGACAATTTAAGTAATAAATTTGTTCCACTTTAAGATGAGAAAGAAATTTGAGCTTATCTGATAATGAAACAGAAACGATAGTGGCATAACTAAAAAAATGGAATTTCATAGAAAATCCATTTTTAGCTTGATGGGCATTTGGCTGTACCCCTTGTATAAGAGTTTGTTTTTAAACAAACTCTGTCTCAATAGTATCCTGATATTACAAAAAAGAACTAAGATGTTTCATCCTAGCTCTTTTTTAGCAATATCAACTTATTATATACATTCCTCAATCATTATTTTACCTCATTGGCAACAAAGAAATGCTCACATACACTTGAAATACGTTTTAAATCCACATTGCCACCTGAAATAACTGCTACTACTTTTTTACCCTTTACATATTTATCAACTTTCCCTGCAAGAAGAGCGGCTGTGGCTAATGCTCCCGCACCTTCTACAACAGCCTTTCCGCGTTGTAGTAAGTCTTTCATCGCTACTTCTAATTCTTCTTCCGATACAGTTACAATGTCATCTACTAGGTCTTTTACAATTTCAAAAGTTAAATTCCCTGGTATTTTTACTGCACAACCATCCGCTATTGTTGGTGCTTCATAGTGTTCTAAAATTCTCCCCGCGTCATAAGAAGCTTTCATTCCATGAACATTATCTGCTTGAACTCCAATAATATTAATGGAAGGATTAAATGATTTCAGTGCTACAGCAATTCCTGAAATAATTCCTCCTCCACCAATAGGAACAATAACAGTATCAACATCCCACATATCATCTAGAATATCTAGGCCAATTGTCCCTTGGCCAGCCATTACTTCTACATCATCATATGGATGTAGGTATGTTTCGCCTGTTTCTTTTATAATTTCTTCACATTTCGCTTTTGCATCATCAAATGTATCACCGTATAAAATAACTTCAGAACCATATCCTCTCGTCGCATCCACTTTAGCTTGCGGTGCAGATGTTGGCATTACAATTTTACTTTTGATTCCAAGTAAATGGGAAGATAATGCGACACCTTGTGCATGATTTCCAGCTGAGCAGGCGATTACACCACGTTCTTTTTCTTCATTTGTAAGTTGAGAAATTTTATTAAATGCACCACGAAACTTGAATGAACCTGTTAACTGCAT